>JBGTHR010000061.1:0-4732 GCA_041746095.1 Gammaproteobacteria bacterium
TGGCAACAGAGGCGGGTCTGGAGATACTCAGGCAGGGTGGCAATGCCTTTGACGCGGCTATTACTGTCACTTCGGTGCTGGCAGTAGTAGAACCGCAAAGTTCGGGCCTGGGCGGCGGCGGATTCTGGTTGCTGCACAGGGCCAGTGATGGCTATGAGACCATGCTGGACAGCCGTGAAACCGCGCCGCAGGCGGCATCAGCCGATATGTATCTGGATGCGAAAGGTAATGTGCAAAAGGGACTCTCGGTCAATGGTCCGCTGTCAGCAGGCATACCCGGAATCCCCGCAGCGCTGGATCATCTGGCGATGCGTTATGGACGATTGCCTCTTAACCGGACGCTGGCGAGCGCAATCGAAATCGCCGAGCAGGGCTTTCCGGTAGATGAAGTCTATCGAATCAAGGCCGGATTTCGAATCGAACAACTAAACAAGTGGCCTGCTGCCGGGAAGATTTTCTTGCAGGGTGGCAAGCTTCCAGAGGCGGGTTACGAGATTCGTCAGCCTGACCTGGCCGCAACACTGCGCAGCATTGCGGTACAGGGGAGTCGTGGATTTTATCAGGGCGCAGTTGCGAAACGTCTGGTTGAAGGGGTGCGCGAGGCGGGTGGCATCTGGCAACTTGAGGATTTGCAGCAATATAGAGTCGTTGAACGCAAACCCGTTTATGGTGAATATCGAGGTATTCGAATCACCAGCGCGCCGCCACCCTCATCCGGAGGTGTTCTGCTGATTGAAATGCTGAATATCCTCTCAGGCTACGATCTCGACAAAATGGCCAAGGCTACGCGCATGCATGTGATCGTCGAGGCAATGCGCAGGGCCTACCGGGATCGCGCCGACTATCTCGGTGATCCGGATTATGTCGAGATGCCGTTGGACAGGTTGCTAAATACCTACTACGCAGCAGGGCTAAGAGCAGGTATCAGGCTGGACCGCGCTACCGCCAGTGAATCACTGCCGAGTATCTTTGAATCAAATAGCGAGGGTGCTGATACCACGCACTTTTCCATTCTGGATGGTGAGGGTAATCGTGTTGCCGCGACCTTGTCAGTCAATTACCCGTTTGGTTCGGCATTTGTCCCGCCAGGCACGGGGGTATTGCTCAATGACGAGATGGATGATTTTGCCGCCAAGCCTGGCGCGCAAAACGTCTATGGACTGGTGGGATTTGAAGCCAACAGTATCGCACCGGGGAAACGCATGCTGTCAAGTATGACGCCCAGTTTTCTCGAAGATGATGAGCGCCTGGCCATTGTTGGCACTCCAGGGGGCAGCCGTATCATCAGCATGGTGCTGCTCGCGGCCCTCGAATTCACTACGAAAGGCAATTCGCAAGCCATGGTTAATCAACCCAGATTTCATCACCAGTACCTGCCAGACAGAATCGAATACGAGCCTGATTCGTTCCCGGAAACACTGATTCAACAGTTGCAGGATTTAGGGCATACGACCGAAACGAACGATCGACGCTATGGCAACATGCATGTTGTCATACAAGATCGTAAAACAGGTGAGGTGTCTGCCGCCTCGGATAACCGTGGAATCGGATTGTCTGAAGTAATCAATGCCGCGCCGTCGAATGTGCAATAAAATACGCGGCCTCAATGCTGACAGCCTGAGCAGTAAAAAGTGGAACGTTGTCCCAGCACCCGCTTGCGGATGGGTTCTCCACAGCGCGAACATGCCATGCCAGTACGCTCATAGACATTTAATTTTTGGCGAAAATAGCCTGGATTGCCGTCTTCACGAACAAAATCGCGCAGTGTAGTGCCACCGGATTCCAGGGCCTGCGTTAGCACCTGTTTGATAGTTTCCGCAAGCCGCTCAAGCCGTGAATATGAGATACGACTGGCGGCGCGCTGCGGATGAATACCGGCGAGGAATAAGGCCTCACTGGCGTAGATGTTGCCAACGCCCGCGACAATCTGGCTGTTCATAATAAGGTTTTTGATCGCAATCTTGCGTCCCGAGCAGGCGTCATGCAGATATTCGCCATTGAATGCATCAGTGAGGGGTTCGGGCCCCAACCTTAACAGCAGCGTATGTGTCAGCGGATCATCTCGAGTCCATAACATGCAGCCGAATCGTCTGGGGTCGTGCATGCGCAAGGCCTTGCCGGATTGTGGGACGAGATCGATATGATCATGCGGTCTTGGAATGCTGGCCGAGTCAACTACTCTGAGACTGCCGGACATACCAAGATGCACGATCACGCAGCCGCTGTCAGCGCGTATCAGAATATATTTTGCGCGGCGCTCCACACTATGGATTATTTGCCCTCGCAGAGAATCCTGTAACTCGACTGACACAGGCCAGCGTAGTCGCGAATCCCTGACGATGACATCATTAATTCTCTGATTGACGAGATACGGTTCAATCCCACGCCGTGTTGTCTCGACTTCTGGCAGCTCAGGCATGTTGAATCATTTGCGTGCTGGCAGGTCAGGGCGCAACTGATTAACCGTCAAGATACATGCCCTCTATCTCTACCAGTAAATCATCGCGACAGATCTCACCATGCAGAAACAGACAGGGTATTTGAGTTCCAAGCCGTTCGTGTAGCCGCTGCTGAACGACGTCGAAATCCGCAGCATCACGCAGATAAATCTTGAGATAGGTCAGTTCCGCAGTGGCGCGAATTGCCAGCGACTCCTGGCGCGCAGCCTGTGCAATCAGGGTGTCAAGATTACGCAGTGTCTCGTCCAGCTGTTTCAGCCTGTTGCCTGTGTGTTGTGACTCATGGCCGACGATACTGGCGGTGCCGGAGACATACAGGTCGCTGCGTCGCGGCCAGTGTTTTACCAGTGCGCGCACAAAAGACGGGCTGTTGGGTCCATATTGCCTGGGATACTCAAAAGGATTGAGCTGACGTGGGTTGGCAATCGGAATTCCGGATTCTCTGGCGGCTAGAAAGTAGATTACATAGCCAGGTGTATAGGTTCCAATCACTGTGGCTGCTGGGAGATGGTCGATAAATTCCGCATCCTCCTGCAGCGCTCGGTGGCGTCCCTGACAAAATTCCTGATAGCGCGTACTCTCGTTAGACGGGGCATTGATATCCGCAAAATAATTCCACGTTCGTAACAGATGTGGATAGCCTAACTGGCGTCTCAAGACCTCCATGCGACGATAGGCCTGCAAAGTAGACGGATTAATGCGGCGATTATCGGCCTCTGGAATGCGCAGATTAGCAAACAACAGCTCGTCATTATGACTGTAGTTGATTCCGTTCCATGCCGCATGCTTGAGTGGTGACTGCACGCGCCAGCATTCAAGCGAGTTAGCATCACCCAACGGTTGCAGGTTGACATGTACATGTTGGGCATGAAACGTGGCCAGTTCTTCGGCATGGACTCCGTAACTGATCAGTATGCTATTGCTGGGTGTAATAGGACTGCTGCTAACAGCATCAAGCTTATCCAGGCTGACGTAAAAAGGGGTGGTCGACAAATGACTATTGGAATTGCTATGGATCATTTTCTACTAATACAGGCATCTATGTGATGTCAGGCGCGAGTGCGCCGTCGTATGTAGATAACGAATCCAGTAGCCAGCAAGGCTATCGGCAACACGAGAAGCAGGCCAACGGCAATCAGGATGATGGCGGTATTGTCAAGTTCTATCTGGGTATCCGGGGCCAGCCGTGTGGCGACAGCGATCAACGAGTCATCATGACTGAGCCAGTTAAACAAGTTTAGACCCAGCTGCAGATTATCGCCATTGCCGACATAGCCATTGGCCAGAAAATCACTATCACCGATGACCACTACCCGCTGACTGATATCCTGCTGCTTGCGCTCAAGACTCGCCCCAAGAGTATGCGGGCCTGGAGTATCGCCATCGCTGGAGTTGAATACCGCTTCGTCATCAACCAGACTGCCGGTCTCAGACCAGCTGCGTCCCAGCGAGCTCAGAAACGGTATTGCAGTCCAGCCGGAATTTTCGCTCAGCTTAATGCCGGAGGAGAATGGGAACAGGGTTTGCGACTTGATCCCTCGGGTGATGGCGGTATCAGGATAATTAACCACGGGGATGATCGCCGGGTGCTGAATACCCAGTACTCGAAGCAACTCGGGATTGGCGTCGATTACGACACCGGGGGCAAACGCCACTCCCAGATCGTCGGCGAGGCTTTCCAGGCCATCTGTTTGCAGAGGGTCACGCAGCCACAAAAGATTACCGCCGCGTTCAATGTAATCCCGCACCAGTTGAATTTCACCGGACAACAGCTCCGATTGCGCACCGGCAATGATCAGCAGAGCGGTGTTCTCGGGAATTACCGGCGTGGCAATCAGGTTGTGTATCTGTACAGCAAAACCATTATTTGTCAGTGTCTCGTTCAGCCGTTGATAGCCCTGGTTGCTGGAGTCTTCCGGGTCGCGCTCGCCGTGGCCCCGCAAAAAAACGATCCAGCGTACTTCATTCCTGGCCAGCCGCTGCAGTGCGGTGGTGATATTCTGTTCGCTGAGACTGCTGACAGACTCCTTGCGGTCCTGCATGTTGATAGTCAGCAGGCTGTCCGGGACTACCGCTACACCTTTCTCCAGTTGGGCCTCCAGCTGCGGGTCTTTAAATGTAAGTGTGATGTCAGGTTTGAATCGTTGATATTTTGCGATGGCGCGTTCGATAGGTGTGCGTAATGCAGGATCATCCTTGACATGCGCGACAATGCTGATTGGCGAATCGAGAGAGCTCAGCACTGTGCGGCTGGCTTCACTTAATGTATTGCG
>JBGTHR010000062.1:0-3795 GCA_041746095.1 Gammaproteobacteria bacterium
GCCTGGGCAGCGCGACTGGATACTGGTGGGTTTGAGTGAATCCACTATCGGCTATAACACGTTCAGTGGCAATGCCTAAGGACTGGATGCTGCGAGTCAGAATGAGAATCTCTATGAAGATGGCCGCCTGGCATTCTATGCCAAGGGCAGGGTCAGGGGCGAATGGTTGCTGACACTGGCGTATGACTCCGACAAGCAAGAGTCACGTGATGATGACAGTCTGCTACAGGTTATTGATCCCGATACTTACTATACGTTGTATGGCGATAAGACTGAGCAGCGTTTCGATGCGGCCAGCGCCGAGAAGGTCTATGTCAAACTGGAGCGTGAGCAATTCTATGCCCTGTTTGGTGACATCGAAACCGGTTTAACGGTGACCGAACTGGCGCGTTACAGCCACAGCCTGACCGGCTTCAAGACTGAATTTGATAACAGGCATTATGAGCTTAATGCGTTTGCAGCTGAGTCGGACTTGGCGTTCACCAAAGACGAGATTCAGGGTAATGGTACGTCAGGCCTGTATCGCCTTTCGCAGCAGAACATTATTCCCAACAGCGACAAGGTCACCATCGAGACGCGTGACCGTTTTCGCAGCGACATTGTTCTGGAAACCAGGAGCTTGACGCGGCATATCGACTACAACATCGATTTAGCCAACGGCACGGTGTTTTTTAAACAGCCGATATTCAGCCAGGATGAAAGCTTTAATCCGATTTTCATCGTTGCTGACTATGAAGTGAAAAGTGCGCAGGGTAAATCCTACACTGCGGGTGGACGCGCTGCCGCCAAGTTTATCGATGAGCGTCTGGAAGTGGGTGTTTCCGGCATACAGGAAGGTGATACGGGCACCGATGGCAAGCTGTTCGGTGTGGACGCTACTTACAAGCTGAACAGCACCACCGAGTTTCATTCAGAGATCGCGACCAGTGATACTGACCGGGGCCAGGAAGATGGTTCGGGTAATGCGTACGTAGCGGAAGTCACACATAAAGGAGAACGTCTGGATGGTCGAGTCTATGTACGTGAGCAGGAAGAAGGCTTCGGCGTTGGCCAGCAAAACGGCAGTGAGGCAGGAACCCGCAAGGGCGGTGTGGATGCCCGTTATCATCTGACTGATAAGCTTGACCTCAACAGCGAGCTCTATCGTGAGGAAGTCAGGACCACAGACGCCCAGCGTGACGTTGCTGCAACAGCCCTGGAATACCGTGAAGACAAATACAGTCTTTCTGGCGGTTTTCGGCATGCCCGCGACCAGCTTGGCGATGGCGAGAAAAATACTTCAAATCTGGTCCTGGCCGGCGCCTCACGAGAGGTATTGGATAAGCGTGTCAATCTGCGTGCTAATACCGAGGTTGCCGTTGCTGGCAGTGACAACCCCGACTATCCGACACGTCTGATACTTGGATCGGATTTTCGCGTTACGCAATCATCTGAACTGTTCGCCGAGCAGGAGTTTACCTACGGTTCGCGTGAGGACAGCAACTCTACCCGTGTCGGTGTACGCACTCAACCCTGGAATGGCGCTACGATTAATTCCACCCTGGAGAATCAGATCTCGGAGTATGGCCCGCGACTGTTTGCCAACCTGGGTCTGGCACAAGCCATGCAGGTGAGCGAACACTTGAGTGTGGATTTTGGCATTGATCGCAGTGAGACTATTCGTGATCCTGGCGACACACCTTTTAACACCAATGTGCCACCGGCCTCCGGCACAGCCGGAAATGATTTTACTGCGATGTCAGTCGGCGCCAGTTATACACAGGAGTTGTGGTCATTTGCCTCGCGCCTGGAAAGTCGTATTGCTGATCTGGATGATCAATATGGTGTGACGCTGGGATTCTATCGGCAGCAAACCGCTGGTTTGGGCTTATCGCTGGGTGGCCAATATCTGACTGCGGATACGGATAGCGGTAATGATATGACTACCGGCGACCTGCGTTTCTCAGTGGCTTACCGGCCGGTTAAAAGCACGTTGATTGCGCTCAACCGGCTGGATCTCAATTATGCAAAGACTGCCAATGATCTCATTGCTGATCGTCAGCGCAAACTGATTAACAATTTTACAATGAACTGGCTGCCGAATCGCACTAACCAACTTGCCTTGCACCATGGGGTTAAATATACAGTTGATAGTTTTGATGATGACGAATACGGTAACTGGCTGCAGGTGATGGATACAGAATACCGGCATGACATCACACGGCGATTTGACTTCGGAATTCAGAGCGGCATTCTGCACTCGGTCAACGCACAAAATTACAGTTATTCTTTAGGAGGTTCGCTGGGTATGAACCTGATAAAAAATACCTGGGTGAGCGCCGGTTACAATATCACAGGTTTTGAAGACGATGATTTCACCTCTGCTGGTTATACAGCCCAGGGTCCCTACATCAAACTGCGTTTCGCATTTGACCAGAATACCGTCAAGGATTCTCTTAAGTGGTTTGAGAAAAAATGACACTGGAAATCTCAAGAGGGTGCTGGTCTAAGACCAAGAGATTTCATGCTGACCGAAACAGCAACGATAAGCCTGGAACTATCGTAAAGACAATATAATCCGCTTAGATAATCCTGGCTCGAATGGCCGAAGTGCTATACTGATTCTAATGCAAAAAAATCGGTCACAGATACCAACTTAAAGAGCAAATAATGTTTAAGATAGTAGCATCTCTAATCTTGCTGGCATGTCTTTGCTGTACGAACGTTCCCATCTCCGCTGCCGAGACAGGGAATCGAGTTACCATTCTCTATGATGCCTTTGGTAAAGATTCTACGCTGACCAAAGACTGGGGCTTTTCCGCGCTGGTCGAGTTCGATGGAAAACGGATACTGTTTGATACCGGCAACAACGCCGACATCTTTGCAGAGAATGCAGAAGTTGCGAAAACCGACCTGACGGATATTGATTTCGCCGTTATTTCACACCGGCACCTTGATCACACCGCAGGTATTAATCACTTGCTGGAAGTTAATCCAGAGGTCAAGATTTATGCGCCAACAGAAGCCTTTGGCGTATTCGGCAGCCATTTGCCCGGAAGCTTTTACCGACGGGACGAGAGCCTGCCGGAGGATCTGCAATATTATGATGGTCACCCCCCCGAAACGATGAACTTCGGCACCGTCTGGCCACAGGGTAAATTTGAATTCATCGAACAAACGACGGAGATTCAACCAGGTATCTTTCTGATTGCACTCGTCTCGGACAAGCCCGGCACCAAAGAGCTGCGCGAATTGTCATTGGCTGTTATGACTTCAGAAGGCCTGTTCCTTGTCGCCGGGTGTTCGCATCCTGGTATTGATAAAATTGTTGAGGCCGCTTCCGCAATCGATAAACGTATATATCTGGTCATGGGGGGTTTTCACATGCCAGTCAGTCCTGATGAAGAAATCAGCCGTGTGGCTAAAGTTCTTGATGATACTTTTCATGTCGAAAATCTGGCGCCAGGACATTGCACCGGTGAACCCGCGCAGGGTGTCTTTCGAAACATGTGGGGTGACCGGTATCTTTATGCGGGTTTAGGTTCTGTGATTGAATTGCCAGCTGCAGACATGCCTTAGCACTCCGTTGGTATTGCCTTTACCAGCACTAGAGTCTCTCTAAAACTCAGAATCAGATACATAGTAATCATGACTGATTCACTATATCTTAAACGGGCAAATACACCGCGCAAGGGACGTGGTGCAGGCAGTAATCCCGACGGGCGCTTTGAGTCGAAGCAGCATGAGGCGTATGACGATGGCTGGGATCTGGAAGAAGAGGCCGAAACGCTTCGTACCAATCTGCATATCGATAAG
>JBGTHR010000063.1:0-3681 GCA_041746095.1 Gammaproteobacteria bacterium
GAAACAACCGGTGTGGCGCCCGTCATAGAGCAAAAAAAATCGGTGGCGCAATCCGAGATCAGTGAAAATGTATTGACGACTCGTGGGCAGTCATTGCAAAGCGTAGTTGTCGACCCTGATCCAAACGAGCCTGAACTCAGTCAGGAAGAAGACAGCCAATCCCTGGATGAACGCAACCTTGAGATGGCAAGACTGGTTACTGAACTGGCAAGAGAGGAACGCAACTATAACCAACGGCCTCGCAAGCACTTCATCAACACCCAAAGTGCAAAATCCGCAATTGAAGCGAGTTATCTTGCTGGCTGGGTTGATAAAGTTGAGCGCGTTGGCAACCTGAATTATCCAGACGCTGCAAGAAGATCAAAACTCAATGGAATACTGATTCTAAATGTACTCATTAACCATGACGGCGCCATCCTTGATATATCTGTCAGCTCGAAATCCGGTCATCAGATACTCGATGACGCCGCTCTTCGTATCGCCAAGCTGGCTTCTCCCTACTCCAAATTCCCTGCGGAGATGCGCGAGCAATATGACCAGCTGATGATAACGCGAAGCTGGATATTCGATGCCGGTAGCCATCTATCGACACGCTAACGCGACACGAGCACTCCGGCGCTTGAGACTATCCGCAAGATGCCGTATGCAGGTATGATTGCACCATGACTGAAGTATCCAATTTTGCCGGCCACTTGCTCATAGCAATGCCATCCATGATGGATCCAAACTTTTACCAGTCAGTCACTCTGATCTGCGAACACTCCAGCCAGGGGTCTCTGGGAATTGTCATCAATCAGCCTACTCAATTGAGTCTTGATGAATTTTTTCTGCATACTCAATTTGAAATCAGCGACAATCGACACATGAGTGCGCCCGTCTACTCAGGTGGTCCCGTTGAGATTGATCATGGCTTCATACTGCATAACCCCGTGGGTTCCTGGCAATACACAATGACTATTGACGAGCACACCGGGCTAACTACCTCTCGCGATATTCTGGAGGCCATGGCTGCTGGTGAAGGCCCGGAGAAATTTGTTGTAGCATTGGGTTATGCAGGCTGGGGGGCCGGACAGCTGGAACATGAAATCGCGGAAAACGCCTGGCTTACAGTACCAGCTGATGAACAAATCATTTTTGATCTGCCCGCGCCACAACGCTGGCATGCTGCGGCTAAAAAACTGGGAATCGATCTGAACCTGCTGGCCGCTAATCCTGGTGGACGTGCTTGAGGCCTGTTCTGAAATGAATTCTGTCAGTTATACGAAACAACCTTCCATTGATGGGATATATCTGGCTTTTGACTATGGACGCCGCCGCACGGGTATTGCGGTAGGTCAGTCGATTACTGGCACGGCAAGTCCTCTCGTGACGCTCCAGCATCCTGACAACCAGCCTGACTGGAACAAAATAAACGAATTGATGACGTCATGGAGGCCAGACGCGCTGATTGTAGGGCAACCAGTGACTGAGCAGGCCATCGCGGAACAAGATGCACTGCGACTTGCTATTGATGGATTCTGCCAACAGCTCATAGCACGTTACTCTCTACCCATCCATCGTGTTGATGAATCGTTTACCTCTCTTGCGGCACACAGCGAACTGCGCGACAGCCGTCGCCAGGGCAGGCGAAAGCGTATCAGTAAAGAGGAGATTGACGCGCTGGCAGCGGCTATCATGCTGGAATCGTGGATGTCAGAATCACGGCGTGAAACACACAATCAGAATCGATGAATCTTGATATCGCAAAACTACTGACAGGGCTTGAGGAGCAATTGCGCACTCAACTCACGCAACGCGCCATACAGAATCCCCTGATGATTGGCATTCATACTGGTGGCGCCTGGATTGCCGAACAACTCCACCGCCGCCTGGATATTCGCGATTCACTCGGAACCCTGGATATCTCGTTTTACCGCGATGATTTCAGCCGTATCGGCTTGCAGCCAAAAGTCCGCCCTTCCAATCTACCCCTGAGTGTCGATGACCGGCATATTATCCTGGTGGATGACGTTCTCTACACAGGACGCACCATACGCGCCGCACTGAATGAAATATTCGACTATGGCCGCCCCGCATCCGTTTTGCTGGTGGCGCTCATCGTTCGAAACGGGCGTGAGTTGCCGGTCCAGGCCGACATATCAGGAGCGGATCTGGATCTGGATCCTGAGCAGAACATCAAATTGAGTGGGCCAGAGCCCATGACACTCAAGATTGTGGATTGATCAGACATTCCTCGGCAAACCCTCAATCCATGTGCACTGATTTAGCCTCACCGCAATACTTTCCTTCGACCGCCCATCAGCAGCCCGGGCTATTCTCCGCTAACATACAACTGACGCCTCAAGGACGGTTACGGCATTTCCTGACTATTGAGGGGCTGTCTGGTGAGCTGCTAACGGAGATACTCGATACCGCCGAATCCTTTGCAGGCATCAAAGACCAGACAGTCAAAAAGGTGCCTCTGCTACGTGGCAAGACCATTGTGAATTTGTTCTTCGAGCCCAGCACGCGCACGCGCACCACCTTTGAACTCGCCGCCAAGCGGTTATCGGCGGATGTGATTAATTTCAATATTGCCACGGCCGCGACCTCAAAAGGGGAGAGCCTGCTGGATACCCTGAGAAACCTTGAAGCCATGAACTGTGACATGTTTGTGGTGCGGCACGCGGACAGCGGCGCCGCCCAGTTTATCGCGCAGCATGTTGCGCCACATGTCAGCGTCATCAATGCCGGGGATGGCAGCCATGCCCATCCGACCCAGGCCATGCTGGATATGTTCACCATACGCCGACATAAAAAATCATTTGCTCACCTGTGTGTGGCGATTGTGGGCGACATACTGCACTCTCGAGTAGCACGCTCACAGATCCTTGCTCTGCGGCAACTGGGAGTGGCCTGTATTCGTGTCATTGCACCGAAAAGTCTGTTGCCTGCCGAGGTCGACCAAATGGGCGTGGAAGTGTTGCATGATCTGACTACCGGTCTGAAGGATGCCGATGTAGTCATTACCCTGCGGCTGCAGAGAGAACGCATGCAGGGCGCCTTTATCCCCAGTGAGCACGAATATTTTCAACTCTATGGTTTGACTGAAAGACGTCTCTCAGTCGCCAGACCCGATGTCATCATCATGCACCCCGGACCGATCAACCGGGGCGTTGAAATCAGTTCAGAGGTCGCGGATGGACCCCGTTCGGTGATCCTTCAGCAGGTCACGTTTGGGACTGCGGTGCGCATGGCGGTTATTTCCATGGCTATCAGTGGAATTCAGGCGGCTCGGGAATGAGGCTGAGCATTGTCAATGGCCGCGTCATAGACCCGGCCAACAATATCGATGCAGTGACTGACCTGTTCATCGATCAGGGCAGGATTGCCTCTCTAGGGCATGCGCCTGCGGGATTCAGCACCGAGCTCAGCATCGATGCGGATCGGCACATTGTGATGCCCGGTATCGTGGATCTGGCCGCATGTCTGCGTGAGCCCGGTCAGGAATTCAAGGCAACTATCGCCTCGGAAACCCGGGCCGCTGCCCGCGCGGGCATTACCAGCCTGTGTTGTCCACCTGATACCAATCCACCGATTGACACGCCAGCGGAAGTCAAACTTATACAGCAGAGTGCAAGGGATGCAGGCTATTGCAATGTCTACGTGATCGGCGCACTCACTGAAGGCTTGAAAGGTGAT
>JBGTHR010000064.1:0-12410 GCA_041746095.1 Gammaproteobacteria bacterium
TCACCAGAATATCTGTTGAATACTTCCATCCTTGTCCCATTCTCGCATTTCCGCGGATATCCAGTACGCCATCATTATTGTTTATATCGACGACTGCCGCATCGTCTTTGTAACTCAATTCCGTGTTGATATTTCCCAGAAGAACCGGCATTGGCTCAGAGAAACCGGCATTCTGCCACAGCATAGTGCCTTGCAGTGCTTTGGGACCCTGGCGGTTCGCCTCAAGTTCCTGCAGATCAATATCCATCTGCCCACTCAATCGTGTTCCGGTATATGTCATCGAGGGTATCATTGAGTTCAGCATCGGCTGCAGTGCATCGCTTTTAGCGAATATCTTGGTATTCTCAAGGCTCATACTATTCAAGCCGATTCTAAGCGTGCCTGTACCATTCAATTCGGGTTGCGTGAATTCAAAACGAGATTTTAATCGAGTGGTCAACAGTGATAATGGACTGGAGTTCCATTCAACTTTACCTAATGATAGCTGTTTGATGACTACCTGAGCGGCGCTGCCATTCCAGATGGTGCCTTCAACACCTGCAATCTGCACAGTTGCAGTCGGTGGTAATCTGCTTATCGCGAATTGAGCGGGTATGGTGTACACCAGTGCTATGATGAGCGCAATCAGGCCAAGCGCGCCAATTTTTAATGCAGCCCTCATTAACGTATCAGACTGAGCTGCAAGGTCACCAGCCCCGGGTCATCGGATTTATTGATACTGGCTCTGGAAACTTCGATCTGATGTTGGCGGTTCAATTCTCCCAGCCACTGTATAACGGAATCAAACGGGGCTTTTTCTATCCATAGCTTAACTCCGTTTGTGCCTTCAGGTTCCATGCGTTGTATAGGACTACGCAGATTGGCCTGCCTTGAACTGCTTTCAATAATGGAAAGCATTGAAGTATTACTGCTTACGACTGGTGCGGCCTCGGATGCACCCTGAAGTTGCTTGATTTTTACACTGGTGTCCTGCATCCACGCGGCAAGCTGGCGCTGAGTATCGATACGCTGTGTCAGGGTATTGTGTTTTTTGATTATGGGTTCGTAGGCGAACAAGTAAAAAACCGCCGCGAGGACAAGAGCTGTCGTTGCCAGTAAAAGCATTCTGTCTCGGTACTGCAGGCTACCCCACCAATCTTTCATGAACTGTTTCCTTTAATCAATAACTGGGCGCTGACAGTTGTTCCCCGAGTATCCGCAGCGCCTATGGTTGCGGAAAGTCCCTGTTTTGCAATGGACTTCTGAATATTCTCCAACGACTGCCAGTTGTCTGATTGCAGGTTCATCTCAAGTGAACTGTCGCGAAAGGTTACCGTTTGTATAGTCACATTAGGACTTGATTTGATCGCTTGCCCAGTCGTGTTCATGAGCGACATGAAGTCCGCTTCTTGCGTTGTCCCGGACGGTGCACCCTGCAATTCATTCAGCCTCTGTTCCATTTGAATTCGTTGGGTATCCGAATGCAGGTTATCCTGACCAGTGGGAAACGTGCCGCGATATATTTGCCCGATTCTTGCCTGTATAGCCTGATCTTCACGCTCCAGACGAAGATTTTCTATTACCCCTGTGCCTATGGATATCACTAACCATATGGCCAGCAGTGCTGCTGCCAGCCTCCATGGCTTGAGTTTTTTTAGAGTGTCGTCCTGTATTCCATAGCGTCCTTGTAACAGGTTGATGCTGTATTTCTCATTCAATCCGGCAGCAAACAGCGCTGGCGGACAGTCTCTCGTTTCGGAACAAGGGTAGGGGAGTTCTGACAAACGTACTGTAGTGGCGTCTTTGTCACATCGATATACCGCCAGCGACTCAGGGTGTTCCGCTACCTGGTTGGATATGGCGTTAAGAATAGCAAGCACATTATCCGGTTCTATCGCCGTGCCCTGGTATGGTTCTGTTCTTAGCACTGCCCGATGAGACTCAAGTAAAAGCGACCAAGCGCCTTCAATATAAGGAATAGCAAAGATGTCAGGAATCATCATGCGTGGGCTTATGGATGCCGACTTCAACAATTCCATCCATGCCTGCATCTGTGCATGAGCCACAACAGTTATTGCATATTCATCACCGATAAGTCGGGGGCCCAGGGCAAAATGTAACTGTTCTATGTCCTCAGCGAGGTCTTCCTCTAAAGCATAAGGCACCGCTTTAGCAAGTTGTTGGGCCTTGCGCGCCTGTGTTTTTACGTGAGTTATCAGGACTTGTTCGCTGGGTACAATGACAATCACTCGGCAATGCGCTGCATGTTCAGTCACCACAGACAATGCATCCTCACCCTCGGATTGGGGCAGACCACCAGAATCGGTAATAAGCCATTTGGCGCGTATTAAGGTCGCGTCAGATTCGACTCCAGGCGTGATTGTTTCACTTAGAGAAATTATTAATGTTTGCATAGCAGCATTTACCCGGCCGAACTTCGATATATTATAGTTTGCTTATTCACACTCTCTCTGAATATAACACTATCCAGCTTGGCTCTTCCCTGACCTACGCGTACATCACTATGGAGCATGAAATACTGACTGTTAATGACGATATCTTCTGTGTTGCTGATATCAAGGCTCTGGAAAAGAGGATGTTGTGAGAACTCGCTGACGGTCTCAAAAGGTTTCTCCGCCCGTGCTTCAACCAGAGAGGTCGCTGCTTCGAGGTCGCTATTAGGCGATAATGTCACGATGACCTCTGCCGGCGCCGTGTTGATGTTAATTGGCGTATTACCCGGCAATGCGGTTACAAACGGAATAATCTTCTCGTAAGCTTCCTGATCAAACCCTTTGATCAGCCTCAGTTCAGTGGGACTCTGCATTGGCTGGTTAGCGGCAAGATAAGGCGGATCCAGCCCTATATAATAGTCATCTTCCGCACCTGAGGGTGGCGACGCCTCCAGGTCTGGATCCAGCCAGTCGATGATAGCCCAATACAACTCGGGGTCCAGTTCATGCAAAACCAGTAGACGCTGAACGCGTTCCACTGTTTGGGGATCACTAACACCACCACTGTCATACAGGCCGTTAAGATTGATCAAGCCCTGCATATCAGTGATTCTGCCGATAATGGCGCCGCCGGGCAGCCCCAGCGGTGGCAGGGTTTGTGCCCATGCCTCCTGCAGGTGATCGATCTGGTTATCACGCAAATCACGCGCCAGTACCGATTTTATCCAGCCTTCGGCGCCTTCGGCGTACATCCAGGCCTGATCGCCGTCGATCATGCTAGCGCTTCGACGTGTATCCAGAGCGATCCGTTGGCTCAAAGCGGTCGCAGCGACCGTAGCGATGGCCACAACCAGCAATGCCATGATCAGGGCTACGCCGCGTGAATGTGAGTGAGGGCAAGTCATTGGAAACTAATCAGGCGCTGAATTTTGCCCCACGGTTCGGCAGTAATTGTGAATTCCAGCATACGGGGGATGGGCGAGCCGCCAGTAACACTAGCCGACGCAGCCTGTCCATTAGGAGGCGCAACTTGTCCAGCAGAAGGCACGGACTGTCCTGCAGGGGGCCAGTCTTCTTCCCAGTCTCCCTGCTCATTCTGAAAACGAAATTCCAGTTTATCGACATTTTCCAGCAGCGTTGTTTCCAGCACATCCTCCTCATCGCCCCCATCAAGTGCTTGCCATACCTGCCTGACCAGCACCTGATCAACGATGTCATAGGATACCCGTTGCATCTGGCTGTGGGTTAATCCCCCTGGATTGTGCCAGCCTGACTTCGTCAGCGTCAACAGTGGGGTATTGGTAGTGTAAAGCGAGGGTTGCAGATCGCCAAACTGATCACGGGTAGGTCGTGTCGAAAGCTGGCGAAAGTCGCGTTCCATATAACGCATGGCGAGTTGTAAATTCTTGAGTTCATTGGCAGCCTTTACTGAGTGATCCTGGGCGCGCATAACTGCATTAAGACCACCGTAAGCGAGTACACTCAATATGGCCAGTATCACCATCGCCACAAGCAACTCAATAAGAGTAAACCCGCCAGCAACTGGCCACCGTTGAAATGAAACCCGCTGGCGCCCGATCTGGATCCACGGTGCGTGAATTAAAGGCTTACGCATTCGATTTACTGCAACCAAACTCGGGGCTATTGCCAGGCTTGCTGCTCTGAAAAAGCCCGGCGCAGACCTTTTTCAGCCGCCTTCTATAATAATTATTGTTCGTCATTAGAAATATCATCGCTATCACCAGAAGGTTGCTGATCGGGATCAGTTTGTCCGGATGGTGTCTGTCCACCCTGCAGCGTTACACCGCCTGCAACCGGCAGATCCAGTAATCCTACCAGAGTGACGAGATTAGGCGCCTTTTCATCTTCTACCCGCCGTACTTTGATTTCCACTCTGCGTACCTGAGGTTCTTCGGTGGATTCAACTGTTTGCGACCAAAACCATTCTCGTCCAGCCATCTCAGCCTCACCTTTGCTGCGGCCGACGGCTGGCCTTGGCTCATCATTCTGGACCAGCGCCAGTTGATTCATGGCTACCCAGTGAGCAAATGTTTTGTCACGCAGATAGCCCATGTTGGATGCACCACCCGTAGTCGTCTGTATCACCGCCGCCATGGCAAATGCGATGACAGCGGTTGCAACAATCACCTCAATGAGCGTGAAGCCAGTAGTGAGATTTGGAGTAGATATCTTCATCTAGCGCTTTACCGACAATAACTCCATTTTGCCCAGCGCATCAGCCACCAGGTTAAAAGACAACGATGCATCATCAGCTATATTCAGCTTGAATGGCGTCATGGTGCCATCAGACAATATGAACACTTGCGGCTTGTTTTTTGGGAGCACAGGCAATTCAACGTCAATCCCCTCAAGAAATAGTGACAAATGCATATCCTCGGGTAGTTCGCGAGGATGTAGCAGATTATCGTTCTCCATTGACAACCATAGGCCTTCCTCACGTTGCATAAAGGAATAGCCTTGCTGCGAGAAGGACAGGGCCAAGTCTTCGCCATTAAAAAGCGCCTGCTCCTGGGCGATGTCAGTCAGTGCTATTAGTCTTTTTGCATCGCGCTCCAGCCGATCAGAGCGGCTATCGGGTATGAGCAGAACAACAGACGAAACAAGTACGCTTATTATGACAAGAACTACCAGAATCTCGATCAGGGTAATGCCGCGCACGGACTCCCGCATGCTGATCAACTGCTGTTATTCCAGTTCCCAGTTGCGAACGTCAGCATTGGCCTCTTCACCTTCAGGCTGATTATCTGCGCCTAAAGAGTACAGATCGATTGTGCCATGCTGTCCCGGACTGATGTACTGGTATTCATATCCCCATGGGTCCTTGGGCAGTCGATCAAGATAGCCGCCTTCTTTCCAGTTGCGCGGCTCTGGAAGTGTCGTAGGTTTCTCTTTCAAGGCTCTCAGACCTTGCTCGGTGCTTGGGTAGTTATAATTATCCAGCCGGTAAAGGTTCAATGCACTCTCCAGGGCGCGGATGTCCTGACGGGCCTTAACTATGCGCGCCTCATCAGGTCTGTTCATCACGCGCGGAACCACGATGGTCGCAAGTATTGATAAAATGACTACAACGACAATGACCTCGATAAGAGTGAAGCCGGATAAATTTCGAATTTTAGATGCGCCTTTGTACATGGCTGTGTCTCGCTTGAATTGAATTAGGTGTCTGATATTGATGACATGTAGAAAGTTTGATTCATTCAGATCTTTCACCAATCAACTGATGTACTGTCATACTCTGAATCTTGATTATTCACTGGCCAGAATGGCCTTGTTTTGAACGCATATAGTACTAAACTCACTGAAGACCGCCTAGCAATGCGATCAACTGAATGTACCGTTAGGCAGCTCGGTTTAGCGAAAATTCCTTTATTTTTAGGCGAAAGTCCCAGACTTTGAATTGAGAGTTACACCGCCCGGTAAACTCACGGGACTATTGTATCAGCTGGTTTAGTTCAAATATGGGCAGCAAGATCGCCAGTACTATAATCATGACCAGAACGCCCATTACCAGGATCATTACGGGCTCAAATAATGCCAGGATGGCCCCTAGTATGCTCTGCAACTCACGTTCCTGATGGATGGCCGAGCGTTCAAGCATGTTTTCCAGTTTACCACTGGACTCGCCACTGGCAATCAGATGGATTGTCATGGGAGGAAATTGCCCGGATTTTTCCAGTGAATTACTGATGCTTGCCCCTTCTCTTACGTTGATGGTAGCGCTGTACACGGCTTCCCGCATGGACAGATTTGACATGACCTGGGCAGAAATACGCAGTGCTTCAAGCACCGGCACACCCGAAGCGACCAGAATGCTGAGAGTGCGGGCAAACCCTGAGGTATTCAGTCCGCGGACTAGCTTGGAGATAAGCGGGATGCGCAGAATAATTTGATGCACTCGGTAGCGAAATTTTGTATTTCGCATGGCCCGTAGAAACAGAAAGGTAGCGCCCGCAACGGCAATTAACGCATACACACCATACGCTTTGGCGGCATCGCTGATGGCGATAAGTGTTCGCGTCAACAACGGCAATTCCGCACCCAGACTGGTAAAAACTTCTGTTACCTGGGGAACCACATAAGTGAGGAGGCCGGCAACAACGATAAAGGCAAACACAACCAGAATAACTGGGTAGATCAGTGCGCCAGTGAGTTTTTGCCGCATCTCCTGGCGATTTTCGGCATATTCCGCCAACCTTTCCAGCACTGTATCCAGGAACCCGGATTTCTCACCCGCTGCGACGGTGGCGCGGTACAGTTCCGGGAAGGCTGAAGGAAAGTCATTCAATCCAGCCTCCAGACTGTGACCTTCTGTAACCTTGGCGCGGACACCCATAAGGATTTTTTTAACGCGGGCTTTTTCGCTTTGCCGCGCCGTAGTTCCCAGAGCATCTTCAAGCGGTGTACCCGAAGCAACCAGAGTAGAGAGTTGACGGGTCATCAGCGCGAGTTCAGAGGGGTTCATTCCGTGCTTGATAAATGAATTCAGATGAAATCCCTTACCATCAGCGTTTTTGTTCTCGGACACTGGTCGAATATCCAGTGGTGATAAACCGCGATCGCGTAATGCCTGTCTTGCCTGTCTGGGAGTATCCCCTTCGATTACGCCGGTCTGTTGGCGACCGTTACCACCCAGGGCTGTATATTCAAAAGCTGGCATCTGCTGAATTGCTAAAAGGAGTGAGGAGTATGAGAAGTGAGGGTATACATTAGATGCGGAGTGCGGGCGAGGCCGCCTGGATTTCTCGACTTGTTTAAGGCAAATCTTCCCGAGTGACTCTGACAACTTCTTCGACGGTAGTTATGCCATCAAGCACCAAACGAATGCCATCCTGACGAATGCTGGGCCCGCATTGACGGGCATAACGCTCCAGTTCCTGCTCGGAACCGACATCATGCACCATGCTGCGCAGGGTATCGTCAAGTTCCACCAGTTCATAGATCCCGGTTCGTCCTGTATAACCGGTTTGCGCGCAGGTCTTGCAGCCAGCCGCTGAATAAATCGTTGGCGGTGTATTCTGCGCTATCAGGTTCCTGGAAAGATTGAGTTGCTCCAATTCCAGCGGGTCAGCAGGGTGCGCCTGCCGGCATTCCTTGCACAATACTCGGACCAGGCGCTGAGCAAGCACGCCAAGAATACTGGAGGAGAGCAGAAAGGGCTCTACACCCATATCCCGCAGTCGCGTCATTGCGCCTACTGCAGTGTTGGTATGTAAGGTTGAAAACACAACGTGTCCGGTCAGGCTCGCCTGCACAGCGATTTGCGCGGTTTCAAGATCACGGATCTCACCGATCATGACCACATCCGGATCCTGGCGCAGTATGGCGCGCAGGCCTCTCGCAAAGGTCATATTAACCTTGGTATTGACCTGTGTCTGCCCGATTCCATCAATGAAATACTCTATTGGGTCTTCAACAGTCAGAATATTGCGTTGTTTGTTATTCAGTTCGCCAAGTGCGGCGTAAAGAGTCGTGGTCTTGCCTGAACCAGTTGGGCCGGTGACCAGGAAGATACCATGCGGCTTCTTAATCATGTTCTGTATGCGGACATGGATAGTATCGCCCATACCCAAGTGGCTCAGGTCCAGTCGTCCAGCCTGTTTGTCGAGTAAGCGCATCACAACTCGCTCACCGTGACCAGAAGGCAGCGTGGAGACACGCACATCAACCGCGCGACCGGCCACACGCAAGGAGATTCGACCATCCTGGGGCAGGCGCTTTTCAGCAATATCCAGTTTAGCCATCACCTTGATACGAGATACCACAACCGCCGCCATATTGCGCGGAGGCTGAATCACCTCACGAAGCACTCCATCGATGCGGAAACGCACCGACAGGTGACTTTCAAAGCTCTCGATATGAATATCCGAAGCATTTTCCCGAATGGCCTCGGTCAATATCGCATTAATCAATCGAATGATAGGCGCATCATCATTCGATTCCATGAGATCTTCAGGTTCAGGCAGGGAATCTGCAAGACTATTAAGATCCAGGCCTTCGCCCAGATCCTCCATCATGGCCATAGAAGCACCGGATTTGCTGCTGTCATATGTTTTGGAGAGCAACATATCGAATTCGACCACAGACACTGGCGACAGATTGAGTGGCCTACCTACCAGACGACGCACCTCAGCTACAGCGGATACGGAGGCATCGGGACGTTGAAAAAGGTCTACTTTACCGTTGACTTCTTCGCCTACTACCACTCCATGCCGTTTGGCAAAGCCGTAAGCAGGACGTCTGATTTCGCCCCCAAGTCCCAGTGTGTTTTCATTCGCCATAAGCAGACCGATTATTTCAGACTATTGTTACTAACAGGCTTTGGCGCGTAGAAATTAGGCGCCTCGCTGATAGGATCCTGAGTGATCAGCTCATCTACAGAAGACCCGTTGATTTCAGGTATTTGAGTAATAAGGGTGTGTAATTCAGGCAAATCGCCTCCGGCATCGTGAATCAAGCCACGTTTACTGATCTTGGCCTCAAGCTGACGGGCGCGCAAAAAGCTGTATTTTTCATTGGTGATTCCAGCTGCGGAGGCAGCATCGCGAAGAATAACCGGATGAATGAAGACCATGAGATTCTGCTTGGATTTATTGGTCGTGGTGGCGCGAAACAGATTGCCAATCAGCGGAAGATCGCCCAGGATTGGCGTCTTCTGTACCGTATCGGTAAATGAATCCTGAATCAAGCCGCCCAGCACCAGCACCTGGCCATCATCCACGAGCACGCTGGTGCTAATGGTCCGCTCATTGGTGATTATGTCAGTTGCTCCATCCACACTGGGAGCAATGCTGGAGGCTTCCTGCTCCAGATCCAGCCGAATGCTGTCACCTTCATTGATCTGTGGAGTGATACGCAGGGTAATACCGACGTCCTGACGCTCAATGGTCTGAAATGGGCTGACCGCCCCAGCCGCCGCTCCAGTATTGGTGAACTGGCCGGTGATAAACGGCACATTCTGCGCCACGACAATTTCGGCCTCTTCGTTGTCCAGTGTCACCAGTGTCGGAGTAGCCAGAATATTGGTGGCTGCATCGGTGGCCAGCGCCCTGAGCAGAAAGGCGAAATTGGTGCCACCAGCGCGGATATCCGCAGCGCCGAGGAAGAAACCCGTACCAACGGCGAGTGGGTTGGTAATGACATCCGCAAGAGAAGGGCCGCCACCCGGTAGTTGATTGGCGATCGCCGGGCCATTACCGTCACTGGGCACAATACCAAACTGCACACCCAGATCCTTTTGCACATCCAGAGATACGTCTGCGATGATGCTCTCAACGAGTACCTGCGCACGGCGAATATCCAGTTGCTGAACAATCTGTTTAATGGCCTGAAAGCGGTCGGGCGGGGCCGTGACAATCAGGGCATTATTGCCAATGTCGGCCTGTATATCGATACCTTCTGCTCCTCCGCCCCCACCAGCAACTCCGCCTCCAGCAGCTGCGGGCGCACCGCCGCCGGCAGCAGCGTCTTCCGCCTCAGCCTGATTTTGGCTGATTCCCAACAGAATGGGCGCAAGTTCCTCGGCATCGGAGTAGTTCAAAAAGATTACCTGGGCATTACCGCCTCCTAGTGTAGGAGTGTCCAGATGGGCAATCAGGGCGCGAACCCGCAGGCGGTTGTCATTGTTGCCGCCCAATAGGACGCTGTTGGAACGGTCGTCTGCAGCAAGTACCGGAGTTCCAGGGGCGCCACCACCAGCCGCAGCCGCAGCCTGACCCGATTGCTGATTCAGTGCGGTGATGATACGAACTACTTCGCTGGCTGAGGCGTGTTCCAGGGGAATAACTTCAACCTGCTGACTGTCTGGCTTGTCAATGCGGCGAACGATCTGTTCAATACGATCAATATTACCGGCCCGATCAGAGATCACAAGCTGGTTGCTGGAGGCATAGGCCGCCAGATGTCCCTGCTGTGGAATCAAGGGGCGAAGTATGGGCACCATCTGAGCTGCTGGAACATTCTTGACATCAATAACCCGTGTGACTAATTCATCACCCTGGCCAGGACGACTGTCATTGGTTACATCTGTCGGGCCCTGTTTTGCATTGACATCGGGAAGAATCTTGATCACTTCGCCGACAGGCACGGCCGCGTAACCGTGCACCTGCAAAACTGAAAGAAAGACCTGATACAACTCGTCTTGCTGCATGGGCCGTGATGACACTACCGTGACTTTGGCCTTGACACGTGGATCTACGACAAAGTTTTTGCCTGTAGCGTCAGCAATCGTCTCAATCAGGGTGCGAATGTCCGCATCCTTGAGGTTTAGCGTGACTGCAGACTCGGCAAGCAAGTTACCAGATATCAGCATCAAACAGAGCAGACACAATGAATAAAAACCGCACGTGGTTTCATCCTTGTCGCGAGGATTCTTTGGTTTGTTACTAGTAGTCTTGAATAATAATCGCATGTTGTTATCTGATAGTTACTTTATGAGTGATGCCATACCCACGTGTAGTTGCTGTCGGTATACACGAAGTCAGGCATAAAATACAGGTAAGTTCTATATACGGCCATTTTAACCTTCCCAAAATATGCGGTGAAAACCCCGGGTAGCGCTTTCAGCCACACAAACACTCTGTTTATGCTTGTTTCACTTGTCAAAGCTACGAAACAGCGTGACTTCATTACCATCGCGTACCACAGTCAAGGTCACATCAGATGCTGCGGCTAAATCCTGTAATGCCAGCAAGCCTTGTTGCGGGGCATCCATGGCGATGCCGTTTATAGAAGTCACAATATCACCGGCTTGCAGTCCAAGCTGGCCAAACAGTCTTTGATCACCCTGCGGTGATACGCGGAACCCTGAAAATACGCCATTGATTTGTTCTGGAACGACGGAAATCATCTGACTCATACGCTGTGGGTCTTTCAACATCTCACGCCGCAACTCGCCAAGGTTAACATCAGGGTCAGCGGTATCAATAGCATTGCTTGCATCGGGCTCTGGTGCATTCTGATTTGAAACGTTGGTTTCAACAAAGCCTTCAATCTTGTCCCTGGGTAACCTCAGGGTCTCAATCTGTCCTGCCCGGTTTATAAGAATTCGATCGGTATGCACGGCCTTAAGGATAGCGCCACCGGGTATATCAGCTCCTACCTTGTAAAATTCCTCCCCGGAATTGCCACTTGCAATAATGGCATAGGCCGAATCATCATCGGTGGCCAGCATGCCCAGCAAACGCAGGTTAAGGCGTGTATCCGGAGCATTCTGGCTTAACTGATTCTGGACGGCAGGGGCTTCACCAAAAAGATGCAATGAAGCAATCGCTAGATCTGTGTTAATTTCATCCTGTTCAACGGCTGAAGAGATGATGGTCTCAGAAGTTGGTTGAATCGGCTGGTAGGTTTGGGGCGGCGCCAAAAGCAGCCAGGCTAGCCGGGCTACAGCAAAGGCAACCAGAATGACAGCGATGATGCTGGCCGCAGTAGGCAAACGGCTAAACGCCCAGTTTATAGCCAAATTATCTGATCTTAGTGCGGAATGCATTGGAATTACCGTAATTGATCATTAAATATTATAATATGGGTATACGTATTAAAAACAAGTTATGGATTCTTTCAGTCTGACTAGGAGAAGGACAGGATATTTCTCACAACCCTGCCTTTTAACACCATTTCCAGCAGAAATGCATAAGTGACTGGTTATCATATCAAGTATACCGCTAAGAGTGAGTTAAACCACAAAGCTATCATGGCTAACATAAATGACTTGCTTGACACCATGCTCGAGTGTGACGTACATTGCGCGGCCTGATTCATCTGCGGGGAGCCATCGTAACAGACTGGAACCTCGCGATTGATTGTTCTGTCCCCATCGTCTAGAGGCCTAGGACACTGCCCTTTCACGGCGGCAACAGGGGTTCGAATCCCCTTGGGGACGCCATAATGGCCTGCAATCGATAAGAAAAATAAAATGAGCACCTGGTCAAACCTGCAAATATCAGCTTCAAATCTTTC
>JBGTHR010000065.1:0-3921 GCA_041746095.1 Gammaproteobacteria bacterium
TTCAACTTTCAGCTCATCAAGATCTTGTATGTTCTGAGCACTGGCGATGCGTTTATACAGAATCAAGCGCGTGTGCACGTCGTGAACATAATCATCGGGTATCAGAGCGGGTAAGCCCAGATCGACCTCTGTGCCATGAGAATACTGGGTATCCAGGTCTGGAATTTGCCCGGCCTTGAGGGCGCGTACGGCGCGTTCCAGCAATTCGTTATACAAAGAGAATCCAATTTCGTGGATTTGTCCACTTTGATCTTCGCCTAGTAGCTCACCCGCACCACGTATTTCCAGGTCATGGGTCGCGAGTGTAAAACCGACACCCAGATCTTCAAGCGATTCTATCGCCTCCAGGCGTTTTGCCGCATCGGCCGTAATCAATCCCTTTGGCGGAGTAATCAGATATGCGTAGGCGCGGTGATGGGAGCGTCCCACGCGGCCACGCAATTGATGTAATTGCGATAATCCAAGTTTGTCTGCGCGGTTGATGATTATCGTGTTTGCCGACGGAATATCGATGCCACTTTCGATAATGGTGGAACATACCAGCACGTTAAAGCGTTGATGGTAAAAATCCAGCATAACCTTTTCAAGATCGCGTTCCCGCATCTGGCCATGGGCAAATCTGACTCGTGCATCCGGCAGCAAATGTTCAATCTCGCGCGTGGTCTTCTCAATGGTATCGACCTCGTTATGCAGAAAATAGACCTGGCCACCGCGTTTGATCTCACGCTGACAGGCCTCTTGTATAAGCGCATCATTCCACTGGCTGACAAACGTCTTGATGGCAAGCCGATGATCTGGCGGAGTGGCAATAATCGACAGATCACGCAGGCCGCTGAGAGACATGTTAAGTGTGCGCGGAATGGGTGTGGCTGTCAGGGTTAACAGGTCCACATCAGCGCGCAACGCCTTGAGCTTTTCCTTGTGCCTGACACCAAAGCGCTGTTCTTCATCGACGATTACCAGTCCCAGATTCTTGAATCGTATCGATGCTTGCAATAATTTATGCGTGCCAATCACTATATCCATTCGACCGTCATTCATGTCCCGCAGAATTTCTTTTTGTTCTTTCTGACTGCGAAAGCGTGACAGTGAAGCGATACGCACGGGCCAGTCGGCGAAACGATCAAGAAAGCTCTGGTAATGCTGTTGAGCCAGCAGGGTAGTCGGCACCAGTACGGCGACCTGTTTGCCATTTAGCACGGCGATGAATGCCGAGCGCATGGCGACCTCGGTCTTGCCAAATCCAACATCACCACACACGACCCGATCCATAGGCTGCGATACAGCCATATCAGCCAGCACCTCATGAATAGCCCTTTCCTGATCCAGCGTCTCCTCGAACGGAAAGCTGGAAGCGAATGCGGCATATTCGTCGTTTTCGATGTCAAAACTATGACCTTTACGGGCAGCCCGCCGCGCATGGATCTCCAGCAGCTCGGCGGCAACATCGTGTGCGCGCGCCGCAGCCTTACGCTTGATGCGTTGCCACTGATCATTCCCAAGTTTGTGCAGTGGCGCATTTTCCGGACTGCTGCCTGAATAACGGCTAATCAGGTGCAGTGAGGAAACCGGTACATAAAGCTTGTCTCCGCCAGAATATTCCAGCATCAGAAACTCGGCTTCGACTTCTCCGAGAGTCAACTTCTGTAGCCCCAGATACCGGCCCACACCGTGCTCCTCGTGGACTACAGGAGTGCCAGTATTGAGGTCGGTAAGATTTCGTATAATGCCTTCGGCGTCACGCGTGGGCGGTTTGCGGCGGCGGCGCTGCTGCACCCGCTCGCCAAACAATTGATGCTCGGTGATGACGAAGATATTGGGCTCTGTCAAGCGCAGACCATCTTCAATCGGGGCAACGGTAATACACACAGGGGCATCAGATTGAAGAAATGCCTGCCAGTGTTCGACGGTCACAGGACGAAGATCGTAGCTTTTGAGGATATCCAGCAGATATTCACGCCGACCAGCAGATTCGGCGACAAACAGGACTCTGGCAGTTTGTGAGGTCAGAAATGTCTTGAGGTTATGCGCGGGGTCGGTTGCACGCGCCTGAATCGATAGATTGGGCAGCGCCTGGGTCGGGAAGTTGGTGTGCGGCCGACTCTCTGTTTCCTGTAACTTGGTACGCTGGATCTCAATATGTTTACGACGTGCGAGTTGCTGTTTTATGTCATTACCGCATAGAAACAGTCTGGCGGGTTCGAGCAGGGGACGCTCCCGGTCATGTCGGCGCTGTTCATAGCGATTGGCGGCATCCTGCTCGAGATGCTGAATAGATGGAAACAGATCATCAGTGTGGATGACCAGCGTGTCTTCAGGCAGATACTCAAACAGTGTTTCGGTGGTCTCAAAAAACAGTGGCAGATAATATTCAATACCCGACGGCATTCTATTATTGCTAACTTCACGGTAGACCAAACTGGTATTGGGGTCGCCGGCGAAACATTGCCGATACTGCTGCCGGAACTGCTTGATCGCCTGCTCATGAGTCGGGAATTCGCGAGCCGGCAGCAGGCGTATGGCGGCTACTGTTTTTGTCGAGGTCTGTTTTTCGGGATCGATGATGCGAATACTTTCAATCTCATCATCAAACAGATCGAGCCGATAGGGCACACGACTGCCCATAGGGAACAGATCGATGATTGAACCACGGACGGCGACCTCGCCGTGGGACATTACCTGCGAGACGTGATCGTAACCGGAGTGCTGCAGATGCATGAGCATCTGTTCGCGCTTGATCTTCTGGCCGGTATCCAGTATAAGGCTATGCGCATGCAGATAGGATCTGGGCGCCAGCCGCTGCAATAATGTTGTAGCCGGGACGATCAGGATCGCATTTTTTAATGTCGGCAGCCGGTAAAGTGTCTCCAGACGTTGGGAGATAATATCTTCATGAGGTGAAAACACATCATAGGGCAGTGTTTCCCAGTCGGGGAATATAACGATATTGTCGCCGGTATGATCGCCAAAAAAACGTATCTCCTGCTCCAGGTGATAAGCGGTCTGCATGTCAGGCGTGATTAGCAGTATAAGGCCCTGACATTTTTCTCTGGCCGATGCAATTGCGAGTCCGCGGGCACTGCCATAGAGCTGACCCCATAGCATGTATGGATATTTGGTCTTCGGTAGTGGAGGTGACATCATTGCGTCATGTTTCATCGCTTGCGGTATCCTGGCCCAATGCTATAAAAAACGTAAGATTTTCCCATAAGTGGGATTACCTTGCAGCCCTGATTGTAACCATCTTGAATTGAGCTTGCCGAGAAAGGTCGCTATCTATTGAACTATGCATTTTCAGCGTGTGGATTCTATTTGATGGCAAATTGGCTATTATGGTTGTCTTTGGCGACAACATTTTAGTATTTTAATGCCACAATCAACTCAGCCAACTCTAAAAGTTGAGCATCTTGCCTGTATACGCAATGAACAACGCTTGTTCACCAATCTGGAGTTTATACTGTCCCGCGGTCAGGCCTTGCAGATCGAAGGTCCTAATGGCTGTGGCAAGACCAGTCTGTTGCGCATTCTCTGTCTGCTGAGTATCGCTGACGAGGGTGCAATTCTATGGAATGGTGAGAGTGTCGACAAACAGCGTAGCGATTATCTGGCAAATATTGCCTACGTAGCTCATTCCAATGGGATCAAGCACGAGCTCACTGTAGAAGAAAACTTACGTTTCTCTGCCATACTTGCAGGCGTTCAATCGAGCAAGCGGCGCCAGGAGGCGCTGGATCGTGTCGGCATGGCCGATCATTGGCATGCGCTAAGTGGCCGACTCTCGGCGGGCCAGCGCAGGCGGGTTGCACTGGCGCGTCTGTTGTTGACTAAGGCGCCATTATGGATACTGGACGAACCCCTGACTGCACTGGATCATGATTCAGTAGCGACTATCGAGGCGATGCTGCGTGAACATGTCACATC
>JBGTHR010000066.1:0-4989 GCA_041746095.1 Gammaproteobacteria bacterium
CTACTGAAAGTGCTTTACAACCCGCAGGCCTTCTTCACACACGCGGCATTGCTGGATCAGGCTTGCGCCCATTGTCCAATATTCCCCACTGCTGCCTCCCGTAGGAGTCTGGGCCGTGTCTCAGTCCCAGTGTGGCTGATCGTCCTCTCAAACCAGCTACTGATCGTCGCCTTGGTAGGCCATTACCCTACCAACTAGCTAATCAGACGTAGGCTCATCCAATAGTGCAAGGTCCGAAGATCCCCTGCTTTCCCCCGTAGGGCGTATGCGGTATTAATTCGGATTTCTCCGAGCTATCCCCCGCTACTGGGCAGATTCCTACGCATTACTCACCCGTCCGCCACTCGTCAGCGGGCCGAAGCCCCTGCTACCGTTCGACTTGCATGTGTTAGGCATGCCGCCAGCGTTCAATCTGAGCCAGGATCAAACTCTTCAGTTTAAAGATTTGTAGATTTCTCTACTAATCTATTGCTGATGAAAATGATCCCCATAAATCGCAAGACTTATGAGTGTCTTCATCGAGTATTGCTTGATTTGCAAATCCCGATACAGGCACCCACACAAGTTATCTGAATAAGTTTTAAAAAAACGTTGCCGGCATGTATCCGGCAAAGACTGTCAAGTATAAGTTGTATCTTTACTCTACGTCAACCAGCTTGTCTAAGCATTGATCTAATTTGCCTGGTTCGTAGTCGGCAGTTTACGCCGAAGAGCTGCGCATTATAAGGGGTGACAAACAGGCGTCAAGACTTAATTTGTGACAAATCTATTTCTCTTGCTGCTATGCTCACATAAATCCATATAGTATAGACCAAAATATCGTCTTCGGAGTTTTACGCAGGCGCTATCAACGCACGGCAATTCGCGCGAATCTACGCTTGCCGACCTGGTATATATGTGTTGTGCCACTGAAAATTTTCAGTGACTTGTCTTCAATCCGTTCGCCCTCTATTTTTACTGCACCCTGCTGAATCATGCGCAGCGCGTCAGAGGTACTGGCAACCAAGCCCGCAGACTTCAATAGATTGGCCAGTGGCAAGCCATCTTTCTCGCCCTGCAGAATGATTTCCGGCATCTCGTCAGGCATGTTTCCTTTCTGAAATCTTGCGATGAACGCATCATTTGCCTTTCGTGCCGCATCGGGGGAATGAAACCGCCTCACAATTTCCTCGGCAAGTTGATATTTCACGTTTCTCGGATTTAATCCTTCATTGACGCCTTGCTTCATCTCTTCTATCTCTGCCGCTGGCCTGAAACTTATCAATTCAAAATACCGCCACATGAGCACATCAGAAAGCGACATTATCTTGCCGAACATCTCGTCAGGAGACTCATTAATGCCGATATAATTATTCAGTGACTTGGACATTTTTTGCACGCCATCCGTACCCTCCAGGATCGGCATGGTCATGACAATCTGTGGTCTCTGACCATACTGTTTTTGCATCTCTCGCCCGACCAGTAGATTGAATTTTTGATCTGTCCCACCCAACTCAACGTCCGCCTTCATGGCAACTGAGTCATATCCCTGTATTAGCGGATAGAGAAATTCGTGGATCGCAATTGGCCTGCCATCGGCGTAACGATTACTGAAATCATCACGCTCCAGCATTCGTGCTACCGTATGTCTTGATGCTAACTGAACCAGCCCTGCGGCATCCATATTTCCCATCCACTCGGAGTTAAAGCAGATTCGTGTCTTGTCTTCATCGAGAATCTTAAAGATCTGCTCTTTGTAAGTACGCGCATTATCTAAAACTTCCTCACGCGTGAGCGGCTTACGAGTGAGATTTTTTCCAGTAGGGTCGCCTATCATGCCGGTAAAATCACCGATCAAAAACATGACCTCATGCCCCGCCTGCTGGAACTGCCTCAACTTATTGATCAACACCGTATGGCCAAGATGCAGATCAGGCGCTGTAGGATCGAAGCCTGCTTTGATTCGTAACGGGCGTTTTTCATCAAGCCTTGAAACCAGTTCAACTTCCAGCAGAATTTCATCTACTCCGCGGCAAAGTTCCCCCAATATATTTCTATCATTCATAATAATTCTCATACGTCTAGATAATGCTCATACGTCGACTTTTTTACGCCTTTCGACGCATTGTATTTTCATCGATCCATACACCACTACCGATAAGATAAAAAACATTTGACCGCACCCCAAAACAACGCTATCTTATGTTCGAAGTAAATGGTTAGGGATTTCCGTGAATTACAATAGTATCTTTACACTTAGCAGCTATTCAAAGTTCATGTTATTGGGGAATCACCGCAGAAGGTATCGTTATATCGGCTACATTTTTAGTGGATCAGCCGCCTGCTTATTCGCCATTCTTATCGGTTTACAGGCGATCGCAAGTGAATCAAATCGCACTGCGGATACTACTCGAAATCAAAGCTCCAGCACACATATAAGCCTAAATCTGCCAATACCCGCGTTGCCTCTGCGTAAGCGCATTACGCAACCTCCAGCAGCTATTATATCGGTAGAATCAAAGCAGAACACCAATCCGGGTAATACATTCTCAAGTAATGCCCCTGATAAACCGAATGATGTGTGGCATGAAGTTATTGTCAAGTCTGGGGACAGCCTGTCGAGCATCTTCAACCGTCTTAAGCTAAATTCAATTCATTCTCTTACTCTAGCCAAAGGCAAAGAAACCAGTATTCTCAATCGACTACATCCCGGACAACAACTTCAAGTTAAAACTCTGAATGATGATCTTGAGGAAATAGTGTTTGACCTGGATGATTTTGAAAGCGTACGAGTCAAACGCACTGAAGGCGGTTTTGATACAGAACGATTTCATCGGAATGTCGACACTCGTCAAAATATCGTCTCTGGTGAGATTAGAAGCTCCTTGTTCAGCACGGCAAAAAACGCCGGGTTATCTGACAACTTGACAATGGAGCTTGCGGAGATATTTGCATGGGATATCGATTTCGCCCAGGATATACGGCAGGGAGACAGCTTCATCGTTCTCTACGAGGAATACTACCGTGATGGCGATGTAATTGGGGCCGGCGACATCATTGCTGCTGAGTTTATAAATCAGGGCAAACCTTACCGGGCGCTACGCTATTCATCGTCAGACGGTAAAATAGGCTACTACACTCCGGAAGGTCTAAGTCTGCGCAAGCCTTTTCTCCGTACTCCGGTAAATTTTAGCCGCATCAGTTCCGGCTTCAGTCTTGGCCGCCGACACCCGATACTCAATACTATTCGTGCGCACAAAGGCGTTGATTACGCGGCGCCAACCGGAACTCCGGTCAGGGCTGCCGGTGATGGCAAGATCACAATGGAGGGCGTCAATGGTGGTTATGGAAACTGTGTTGTTATACAGCACGGAGATCACTACAGTACCTTATATGGCCATCTTTCAAAGTTCCGTTCAGGTCTGAAAGTTGGCTCAAGGGTCAGTCAGGGTGAGATCATTGGTTACGTTGGCAAATCAGGGCTTGCAACCGGGCCTCACCTGCACTACGAATTCCGTATCGATGGCGTTCACAGAAATCCGCTAACAGTCAAACTGCCAGGCACGATACCATTACCCAAAAATGAAATGGCAAGTTTCGCTCAATTGAGGAAAACTATTGAGGCTAGACTCGATACCTACACCAAGACTCGACTGGCTTCTGGCAAATCTTTCCTGACAAATTAGTTCTTCTCAAAAGCAAATCTTTAAGGCTATCCTGTATAGCACTTAATCATGATGCCTCATTTTTCTGAATTATTTATCGGTCTAATCTCTGGCACCAGTATGGATGCCGTAGATGCATTACTAATAGATTTTGCTCACTCTCCACAAAAAATAGTCGGACAATTCAGCCAGCCGTTTCCCGATCATATACGCACAAGGTTGAGTCAACCTGACACCTTGCATGTGAGGGATATTGGCGAGCTTGATGTAGAACTTGGCAATTTATTTGCGGATGCTGTACTTGAGTTGTTGAAGCTGACGAACGTACCGGCAAAAGATATCGTTGCCATAGGCAGTCATGGCCAAACCGTGTTTCATTCTCCATACGGGACGCACCCGTTTACTCTGCAAATAGGCGATCCAAACATAATCTCAGAACGCACAGGCATCACAACAGTCGCCGACTTTCGCCGGCGCGATATGGCCGCAGGTGGGCAGGGCGCGCCACTTGTATCTGCATTTCATTATGCAATGTTCCAATCCAGCCAGGAGCTCCGCGCCATTCTGAATATCGGAGGAATCGCCAACCTCACGTTGCTGCCCGCATATTCTGGAAGCCCTGTTACCGGCTTTGATACAGGCCCGGGCAATGGACTTATGGACTCATGGACTATGAGGCATCGCCAACAGACATGTGACGACAATGGTATCTGGGCTGCATCAGGCAACTGTAATACTGCTCTTCTTGAACAGCTTATGGAGGACAGCTACTTTTCACTCCCTCCTCCTAAAAGCACCGGACGCGAGTATTTCAGTCTTGTCTGGCTGGAGGAAAACCTGTCACGCTTCAAGCTGGACATTACTCTTGCGGATGTTCAGGCTACATTGGCTGAATTCACAGCAGCCAGCATTACCCATGCGATTGATGCCTGGGCGCCAGACACATTGCGTATTCTCGTCTGTGGTGGTGGTGTGCATAACCCGTATCTTATGGATACTCTGCGGCAGAAACTGGACGGAAACCGCCAGTTGCAAAGCACTCTACAGCATCATATAGACCCGGATTGGGTCGAAGCAGCGGCCTTTGCATGGCTGGCCAAACAGACACTACTAGGTAACCCAGGCAATATCATGACAGTCACCGGCGCCAGGCGCCCAGTAGTATTGGGTGGCATTTATCATAGCTAAACCGATCGTTAATCAAAGAAATCTTGATTTATTGTATTGTATTAATATGGGGCTCGATAAACTTGCCCTGCAGCCACAAAAAAAAGGCTCTTGCGAACCCTTTTATTTTTTAATTTGGTCTTGAGCTTAAGGTGAGAATGAAGACCCACACCCGCAG
>JBGTHR010000067.1:0-3651 GCA_041746095.1 Gammaproteobacteria bacterium
GCGCACGGCGGCTGCATACCGTCATGGAGCGATTGCTTGAAAACATCTCCTTTTCAGCGCCTGATATGGATGGGCAATCCCTTAGCATCAATGCGGGCTATGTTGATGAGCATCTTGGTGAGCTGGCTCTTGATGATGACCTGAGCCGGTATATTCTGTAAGTGGTACTTTGTCCACCAAGAAGAGACGGTCTGAACAAGTCTTTTTTGTCATTCCGAACATAGTGAGGAATCTTGATATATCAATGCTATAGATTTCTCGCGGAGCCTGTCCCGAGTGAATACGCGGGGCTAGAAATGACAGTTGTTCAGAGATTCCCAAGGTTTTGCAGGCTTGTCGCTGAAGGGTGCAAGTTATGGCAGTGCACCGCCATATGAAGTGCGGAAATTTGTCGCCATCATATTTTGAATTTACCCATGTTGTTGACACCTTTAAATTTTGAGCGCTGCCTAATTAATTTTATAATGTTGCGAGGAGAATACTAATGGCCAGGGTGAATCCCACCGAGATCCAGTTGCACAAACAATCCCGCGTACTGGAGATATCCTACGAAGACGGCTCCCGCTTCGAGTTGCCATGTGAATATCTGCGCGTCTATTCGCCTTCCGCGGAGGTCGCAGGCCATGGCCCTGGACAGGAAGTCCTGCAAATCGGCAAGGAGGGTGTGGGTATTGATGCGGTGGAACCCGTCGGTACTTATGGTGTAAAACTGGTGTTTGACGATGGTCACAACACCGGTATCTATGTCTGGGATTACCTCTATGAACTGGGCGCACAGCAGGCTGAAAAATGGCAGCGCTATCTGGATCGTCTGAAACAGGCCGGTTACGAAAGAAGGCTGCACTGATCCGCTGAAAGACCAACTCTGCTGGCTGACAGTTCTAAAAATCATGTCTGACGATAACGACAACAAGACCACGCATTTTGGCTATAGCCAAGTCCCGGTCGGTGAAAAGGCTCACAAGGTCGCAGAAGTATTTTCATCCGTAGCAGGTAAATACGATGTCATGAACGATCTGATGTCGTTCGGACTGCATCGGTTATGGAAGCGCTTTGCACTCACACTTGCGGCCGTCCGGCCTGGCCAAAGAGTCCTGGATCTTGCGGGTGGCACTGGTGATCTGGCCGCTCAACTGTCGCGCAAGGTCGGCCCTAAAGGCCATGTTATCCTGGCCGACATCAACAATGCCATGTTAAACCAGGGCCGTGACCGATTGATTGATTCAGGTTTAACCGCCAACATCAATTACGTGCAAGCCAACGCGGAGCGGCTCCCGTTTACTGCAGACTATTACGATCGTGTGACGATGGCGTTCGGGCTGCGGAACGTCACACACAAAGAGACTGCCTTACAGGCTATCCATGCCTGCCTCAAACCCGGTGGCAGACTGCTGGTGCTGGAATTCTCCACACCGCAAACCTGGCTGCAACCTGCGTATGATTTTTATTCGTTCAAGGCCTTGCCATTGCTGGGCAAATTGATCGCAAAAGATGCTGACAGTTATCGTTATCTGGCCGAATCCATTCGCATGCACCCGGATCAGGCGTTACTGAAAGACATGATGCAGACTGCCGGATTTGAGCGCTGTGAATTTTTCAATCTGAGCGCCGGTATTGTAGCTCTGCATCGCGGGTATAAACTGTAAGCAGCTCTTAAACAGATGCTGCACACCACCTGCTTTCTGCAGTCCGCTTGAAATAAGACTCTACCCGATTAAGGAAACAAGGAACTCGTCCACTTGAACTCGAATTCCACTACCGCAACGCTGCTTGAAACAGCACTGAATGTCTTTCTGAGACTGGACAGTGATGCCGCAGAACAGCTGGATACGCTGTTCGGCAAGGTGATTCAGCTCAAAGTCCGTGGCCTGGGCGTGGATCTATATATAGTGCCTGCGGCAAGCCAGGTTCGCGTTCAATGTGATTATGCAGGTGAAGCCGACACTATTATCACTGGCAGCCCATCGGGATTTTTACGCCAGGGAATATCGGCAATGTCCGGCGACACCACGCGCGGCGATCTGGATATACAGGGTGACACCGAAGCGGGTCAGCGATTTCAGCAGATCCTGTCACGGGTTGAGTTTGACTGGGAAGAAGCACTGGCGAAACGCCTGGGTGATATTCCGGCGCATCAGATGGGCAATCTGCTTCGCGGTTTGACAGGCTGGCTTCGAGGCGCCAGTGAATCCACACGCCTGGATGTCAGCGAATATCTGCAGGAAGAGACTCGTGTGACGCCGGGCCGTCTGGAACTGGAAGGCTTTTTGAATGACGCCGATACCCTGCGCAGCGATGTTGATCGTCTTGAAGCGCGGCTGCAGCGCCTTGAAACAATACTATCCGCGGGCAATCCGACCAAGCACGACGACGACGCGCCATGAAATTACTTGGACCGGGTCAGATCCTGCGTCTGATCCATATCAACATCGTGCTGGTGCGGCATGGCCTGGAAGAAGTCATATTCGCCATTCACCTGTTCCGCCCACTGAGATTCGTGCTTTATTTGTTGCCGTGGCACTGGTTCAGAAAGACTGACCCGCCGCATGGCAAACGGATTCGGCGGGCGCTGGAAGACCTCGGCCCCATCTTTGTGAAATTTGGCCAGATGCTTTCCACTCGGCGGGATCTGTTGCCCGAAGAAATAGCCGATGAACTCGCCCGCCTGCAGGACAGAGTGCCGCCATTTCCTGGCATTGAGGCGCGGCATATCATCGAGCAGGCTTATGGCAAGCCGCTTGCGGAAGTCTTCAGCACATTTGATGAAACCCCATTGGCCTCCGCCTCCATCGCCCAGGTACATGCTGGCGCGCTGCATGACGGCACTGAAATCATCGTCAAGGTATTACGCCCGCAGATCGAAAAGATCATTCGCCGCGACCTTGGCATATTGCACATCATCGCTGCACTCGCGCATCGATACTGGCCAGACGGGCGCCGCCTGCGGCCTATGGAGGTCGTGTCCGAATATGAAAAGACCATACTGGACGAACTTGACCTGATGCGTGAGGCGGCCAATGCCAGCCAGTTGCGCCGTAATTTTGCAGACTCAACGCTATTGTACATACCGGACGTTTACTGGCCACATACGCGGCGCAACGTCATGGTGATGGAACGCATCTATGGGATTCCGGTAAGCAAGATAGCCAGGCTGCGTGAACTTGGCGTGGACATGAAAAAACTCTCAGAGCGTGGTGTGGAGATCTTCTTTACTCAGGTGTTTCGCGACAATTTCTTTCATGCCGACATGCATCCCGGCAACATTTTTGTATCCTTTGAGAACCCTGCGGACCCCAAATACCTGGCCGTTGACTTTGGTATCGTCGGGACGTTATCGCCTTCTGATCAGCGCTATCTGGCGGAAAATTTCGTGGCCTTCTTTAACCGCGATTATCGACGCGTGGCCGAGCTGCATCTGGAATCGGGCTGGGTGCCGGCCAATACGCGAGTTGATGAATTTGAATCCGCAATTCGCACGGTATGCGAACCTATCTTTCAGAGGCCGTTAAGCGAGATATCCTTCGGACATCTGTTGCTCAGGCTGTTTCAGACCGCCCGGCGATTTAATATGGAGGTGCAACCCCAGCTGGTGTTGCTGCAAAAGACCCTGCTCAACATCGAAGGGTTGGGCCGTGATCTGTACCCGCAACT
>JBGTHR010000068.1:0-6660 GCA_041746095.1 Gammaproteobacteria bacterium
GTGACTGGGGACTTTAAGCCGGTCGCAGAGTTTCTCGATGAGCCCAACACCACGCGCCTCATGTCCACGATGCCCGGGTAATTGCTGCCGGGGTGTTGTTCCTTTGCCCAGATCATGCGTCAATGCAGCGAAGCGAACTTCAAGATCAGTGGACAGCTGGGCAGCCTGATCAACCACCATCATAGTGTGAATGCCGCTGTCGATTTCGGGGTGGTAGCGTACCGGTTGCGGCACACCGAACAGACGATCGATTTCTGGAAACAGCACCGCAAGTGCATGGCAGGATCTGAGCGTCTCAAAATACACTGAGGGTTTCGTCGCCTCACTCAATGCCTTTTGCGTCTCCTGCCAGACGCGTTCTGGAACCAGTGCATCGACCTCGCCATTTTCCACCATGTCCTGCATCAGCTTCAAGGTTTCGTCAGCGACACGAAACCCCAGAGAGTGGAAGCGCGCCGCAAAACGCGCAGTGCGCAGGATTCTTACGGGGTCTTCTGTAAAGGCAGGGGAGACATGACGCAGAAGCCGCAGTTTGATATCTTGCTGGCCGTTGAACGGATCAACGAGCATACCCTCAGCGGATGTGGCGATGGCGTTGATAGTCAGATCGCGGCGTTTCAGATCGTCCTCAATACTGACGGTATTTGAGGTATGAAAGTCAAAACCATGATAACCGCTGGCCGTTTTGCGTTCAGTGCGCGCCAGCGCGTATTCCTCGGAGGTCTGTGGGTGGAGGAAAACCGGGAAATCCTTGCCCACTTGCCGATAGCCTTGCTGTAACATCTGCGCGGGACTGGCGCCAACGACCACCCAGTCGCGCTCGGTGACTGGAAGATTCAGCAGGCTGTCACGCACTGCTCCGCCAACCAGGTATATATGCATAATGTGTGTTAATCCCTTTGTATCAGTTTGATGCTGACAGCCAGATTACCGATGAGTTAAATATAGTACAGAAGGCCTTCATGAGATATGGTTACTTATTGATTCCTTTACTGGCGCTGTTGCTTCAAGGCTGCGGTACGCTGGATTATTACTCGCATACATTGTCTGGCCATCTGAGGTTGATGTCAGGGCGCGAGCCGATTGATGATGTGCTTGCGGATTGCGCCAATGATAAATCATTGTGTGAACGGTTGCAGCTGGCCAGACAGATTCGCGACTTTGCCAGCGAGGAGCTGCATCTGCCGAACAATGGCAGTTATCGCAGCTATGCAGCGCTGGACAGGCCGTTTGCTGTCTGGGCAGTGTTTGCCGCGCCGGAGTTTTCTCTGCTGAGCAATGAGTGGTGTTTCCCGATTGCAGGTTGTGTGCCCTATCGCGGCTATTTTTCCGAGTCAAAGGCGCAACTCTTCGCTCACCAGCTTGAAGCCGAAAAACAGGATGTTTATATCGGCGGTGTAATGGCGTATTCCAGCCTGGGATGGTTTGATGATCCGTTGTTGAGCACTATGCTGCGAGGTGGCGAGACCGATATTGCAGGCTTGATCTTCCATGAGCTGGCGCATCAGCAGGTATATGTCAAAGGTGATAGCGCATATAACGAGGCATTTGCTACGGCAGTGCAGGAAGCCGGGGTGCGTCTCTGGCTCAAACGGAATGGAACCGAAGCTGACTCGTTGGCCTATGAGCAGAGTCTGGAGAGAAACACAGACTTTTTTGATCTGGTGGAGACTACGCGCAGTGAATTACAGATACTTTACCAGCGCTCAGTTGAACCTGATCTGCTCCGGGCTGAAAAGCAGCGAGTGATTGCCCGCATGCGGGAGCGCTATGTCGATCTTAAAAAAGAATGGGGCGGATATTCAGGCTATGACTGGTGGTTCGATCAGCCTATTAATAATGCCAAGTTGGCTTCAGTGGCTATCTATTACAGGCAAGTACCTGATTTCCTGCGTTTGTTTGAGCTATGCGGATGTGATTTCGAACGATTATATCGGGCGGTTGAGTGGACTGGAAATCTGGCTGCGGAAACACGCAACGATCAACTCAAAAAAATCGATAATTGCCGTGTTGATCCGTAACCAGGGATCTGCATCGTTGGCGGGTTTCGGACTGCTTTCAGCGGTGAGTGCGATACGGTGAAGATTTTCTTCCTGTATGCGCGCTACCCAGGTAAAGCGGCGCTCTGGATTCCAGGCTGGTAGTACACAGGCTCGCCTCACGACAAATACTATCGGTCTGCAGGGAATGATAGTTATCAACTGAGAACGGCTTGCCAGGCATATATTCCAGAATCAGCGCCTGGGCATATGAAAGTCCCTTGGGCAGGCCCAGGATCAGGCGTTTATGATTTGAGATTCTGGCGGTATATTCGACCAGTTCACGTAACGAATAGGTATTGGGCCCACACAGGTCGATACGTTTTCCATAAGTGCTTTTATCGTCGATGGCGTCACAGAAAGCCTGCACAACATCGTCGACATAGACCGGAGCAAAACGCGCATTTGGACAGGCCAGTGGAAAGATGCCCGGACTCAGCTTTAGCAGACCGGCAAATCGGTTGAGGAAACTGTCTCCCTCACCAAAGATGACCGAGGGCCGAAAGCTGGTCACTTTGAGGCCATGTGCGCTGTGCATATGCGCCATATTTTCCGCCTCGCCCTTGGTGCGCAGGTAGTAGCTGCCGCCATCCTGGCTGGCATTAAGCGCGCTCATATGCAACAACCTCGGCACTGAGTTGTCACCGCAGGCCTCAAGTACTTTACGGGTCAGTTCTACGTGGACATGCCGGAAACCCTTGCCGGAGCGTCCTTTTTCATTAAGGATTCCAACCAGATTGATCACTACATGACAGTCGCGAAACAGCGATTTCAGTTGCTGAATGTCGTGAATATCAGCATCGAGTAGACTGACAGAGGGAAGCACCAGGAGTTTGCGATGACGTTCACGTCGGCGTGTTGGCACCCTGACGGTATGTCCAAGGTTGGCAAGATGCGTGACCAGATTAGAGCCGACGAAGCCAGTACCTCCAAGTACGCAAATATTCATGATGGAATTCGGCGGCTTACTTCAGCGGCTAAAATTCAGGAGTGCGTGCCGGTCGTACGTCTGCGCTGATTATGCCCGCCGCCGGGTTTTGTTCCCCGTTTGGCTGAAGCGCGCGGCCCCTTGGAAGGGGGTCTCTTATACGGTATGGGTTCTACAAGCAGATCAGGCGTGATCTCGGCACAGGGAATTTTATGCCGAATATAGGCTTCAATATCAGGCAGATGAAAAGAGTAGTCCTCGCAGGCGAAGCTGATGGCGTCTCCCTCGGCGCCAGCGCGTGCAGTGCGTCCAATGCGATGCACATAATCTTCTTCGGTTTGTGGCAGGTCATAGTTGATGACGTGACTGACATTGGGAATATGCAAGCCTCGTGATGCGACATCGGTAGCGACCAGCAGTGGGTATTCTCCGCTCTCAAAGCCCTTCATCAGCCGTTGGCGTTTCTTCTGCGGAACATCACCAGAAAGCAGCGCAACCTTGTAGCCGTTACTGTTGAGATAGCCTTCGATCTTGTCGGCAGTATGCTTCATGTTGACAAATATCATGGTGCGTTCCGGGTTGTGCAGCTTGAGCAAACCCAGCAGTAACTTGATCTTTTCGCTGTTAGCCGGATAGTAAATCTGTTGACGTACGCTATCGACTGTCACCTGTTCGTTTTCAATCTTGATGAGCTCAGGGTTGTTCATGTGCTCGTAGGCAAGCTCCATCACACGGTGGGAGAGCGTTGCCGAAAACATCATGCTGAGACGATGTTCCGGTGCTGGCATGCGTCGAAACAAATAGCGAATATCCTTGATAAAGCCGAGATCAAACATTCTGTCGGCCTCATCGAGCACCATGACCTGCAACTTGTCCAGGTTGAATACCTTCTGTTTGTAGTAGTCAATGATGCGGCCGGGTGTGCCAATGAGGATGTCAATACCCTGCTCGAGAGTTTCCCGCTGTTTAATATAGTCCGTGCCGCCATAGATCAGCCCAAATTTAAACGGCACATACTTTCCCAACAGGCGCGCATCATCCGCAATCTGGATCGCCAGCTCCCGGGTGGGCGCTATTACCAAAGCGCGTGGATGGTCGGATTTGCGTTTAGCTATGGGCGGGTTATTGATAAGGTGGGCAAACAGGGCGATCAGGAAAGCAGCAGTCTTTCCAGTACCGGTCTGGGCCTGTCCTGCGACATCACGTCCTTGCAGCGCAATGGGCAGGGTTCTGGACTGGATGTCTGTACTGGAAATGTAATTTGCCTCGGTAAGCCCTTGCAGCACGGCTTCGGGCAGACTCATTTGATTAAACTGCATGCCGGAGAGTAATTGCTCACTCATGATCTCTGCGCTTCAGAGCAGGGAAGTTTGCTACAGAGTAAGTAAGGGATCACTGGCGAGGGCATTTGTATGTCATAAAGTGTATGATGAAATCTTTGTTAGTCAATGTCTTGGTGTAATTCTTACTGGCGGGCAGCAATACAATTCCACGCGGTTCTGTTGAGGCAGTATATCTTTTAATCGAGCTGTCATTAAAAATTACACTTGGAAATATCGCTGGAATAGGCTAACTTCACTCGAATGTCAGACTATAACTATAATTCTGGATTGGCAGGTAAATGTACACAGACGCATCTTACTTGTATATGATCACATACACTAAACATTATTCATTCGGAGAACAGTAAGCGTGAGCGATAACATCAGTCATATCACCGACGAAAGCTTTGAAGCCGAAGTGTTGCAGTGCGATCGACCCGTGCTGGTGGATTATTGGGCTGAATGGTGTGGACCCTGCAAGATGATAGCGCCAATACTGGATGAAATTGCTGAGGAATATGCGGGCAAGTTGAAAATCGCCAAGCTGAATATCGATGACAACCCGTCCACTCCGCCTAAATACGGAATTCGGGGCATTCCCACATTGATGATATTCAAGGACGGCGATGTCGAGGCCACCAAGGTAGGCGCCGTTTCCAAGTCACAGCTCACCGCCTTTATCGATCAGAGTATCTGATAGCCTGCTATTTCTTGTAATTAGGGCTAGACGTTGAGTTAAATAAGTGCTACGTTTACCAAAGTTATTTATTCCTGTCTTTGCAATCACTCCTGAACACCAACGTCAGCCCTGATTAAAATATATATCTTGTAGTGGCTGATTTGTGATTCCCTTGCAAGATCAGGATTCTCAATAAAAAATATTCGAGCGAGTGAGGAAATCTTTAGAATTTCAGGCCTGGTAAGACCATAAAAATTGAACAATCTTTAGAATGATCGTTACGTCCTGTGGTATCTGGCAGGTTGCATCTAAAGACACAAAACCTTCCTCATTTAACTGCAGAATCTAATAAATCGTCGCTCAGCATTCAGATTGTCCCTGACAATACTGTAAGCATTTGCGAATGAAACCCCTTAATTTTACTCAGTCTGTCCACTATGAATGTGCGATTGGTTGAACACATCAAGTTTCCAATATCAGGATATGATCCTTAATCTATCTGTGTATGTCACATGAGACTTGCAAGTAGCTGCCCGCAAGTAAAAACAAATCTGGCCTGACTAATCAAAGACTTAATTTACCGATAATGTCCGCATCCCCGAAGCTGTCCCGTGCAACAACGAGACCAATCCTACCTGACAGAAATCCTATAGCTATGAATCTGACCGAACTCAAGAAAAAACCCGCCTCTGAGCTTGTCGAAATTGCCTCCTCGATCGGGGTCGACAATGTTGCCCGATCCAGAAAACAGGACATCATCTTTTCCATTCTCAAGGCGCATGCCAGGAGTGGTGAGGATATCTCCGGTGATGGAGTGCTGGAGATTCTGCAGGATGGCTTTGGGTTCCTACGTTCAGCTGATTGTTCCTATCTTGCGGGTCCTGATGATATCTATGTCTCACCCAGCCAGATCCGCCGGTTTAATCTACGCACCGGTGACACTATCTCTGGCAAGATTCGGCCACCGAAGGACAGCGAGCGTTATTTCGCCATGCTCAAGGTGTCGGAGATTAATTTTGAGGCGCCGGACAATGCCAAACACAAGGTGTTGTTTGAAAATCTCACGCCTTTACATGCCGATGAACGCCTGAAACTTGAGCGGGGCAACGGCAGTACCGAGGACATCACCGCGCGCATCATCGATATCGTTGCGCCTATCGGCAAGGGTCAGCGTGGCTTGGTGGTATCCCCACCCAAGGCCGGCAAGACTATCATGTTGCAGAATATCGCGCAGAGCATCACAGCCAATCATCCCGAGTGCTATCTGATCGTGCTGCTCATTGATGAGCGTCCAGAGGAAGTGACCGAAATGTCGCGAATGGTGCATGGCGAGGTGGTTTCCAGCACCTTCGACGAACCGGCCAGCCGCCATGTGCAGGTTGCCGAAATGGTAATCGAGAAGGCTAAACGTCTGGTGGAACACAAGATGGATGTGGTGATCCTGCTGGATTCCATCACGCGTCTGGCGCGCGCTTACAATACGGTAGTTCCGTCATCCGGCAAGGTGCTTACTGGTGGTGTGGATGCCAATGCGTTACAGCGTCCAAAACGATTTTTTGGCGCGGCGCGGAATATTGAAGAGGGTGGCAGCCTGACGATCATCGCCACGGCGTTAGTGGAGACAGGCTCCAAGATGGACGAAGTAATCTACGAGGAATTCAAAGGCACGGGCAACATGGAAATCCATATGGA
>JBGTHR010000069.1:0-8311 GCA_041746095.1 Gammaproteobacteria bacterium
CTCTGCCTGTATCATTTTTTCGTTTTGTTCTTTACGTGACTGTGTTCAACCTGAGCAAAGTCGCTGGCGCGGGCCAGGTCCTCGATTCTATTGATGTCCAGCCAGTGGCCGTGTATGTAGATCACACGGATTCGTCTCCCCGGTGTTGCAACGATATGATTCAGTAATTCAGGCATACCAAGACAGTTGAAATCCTCTCGCTGCTGCAGCGCGCCCATGGATTCAAGCAACCAGTCACAGCCCACACCCTTGACGCGCAGCATGCCAATCCAGCGGCCCGATGGTGGCCCTGGAATGTCAGCATGGCGAAGCGTTATGCACTTCAGCGTCACGTCCTCCTGAAATAACGAATAATCATCCGGCCGGGAGCATACCGCGATGTCCCGGTAGCAGTGGCTGTCACCGGAGGGCAGTGCAGAATCCACGACGACAGTAATTTCACTCTCACTATCCAGCAGATCATTGAGTATGTAGCGTCGAAATAGTAAATCTCCATAGGTGATCACTGTATCTTGTGAGATTGCACTACTAGCGCATGCCAGTGATGCCAGTTCGCCACTGTTTTGATAGCATGGATTGTGCGCCAGCCGAATACCGCTGATATTGATTGTCTCCGGTTTGTAACCCGATACCACCGTAATATCATCTATTTTTTGACGCTTGAATGTCTCGGTTAGTCTCTGCAACAGAGGCTTGCCACCAATGGGCAGCATCACCTTGGGCCGGTCCTCGGTCATCACGCCCAGATCACCGCCGCGGGTCGCTGCGAGCACAATCGCATTGGCCCTCTGCTGCGGATTGTGTGAATAACGCCGCTCCGCCTCGGCCAGCTCCTCGGCGCCTTGCAGGCGGAAAATCTCATCCACGGACACCACTCGGTCCTCAACATTAGCTACAGATTCGCTAGCATAAATCTCGGTAGCTACTGAATGCATCGCGGCTGCCGAGGCACGCACCATATGGTTGGCCCATACCGCCATACTGATGCCCGCCTGGCGGAACACATCAGTGGGCGTGCTGTAGTATTTGGTGGGAACAATAATGAGCGGCGCGCGATTCTGCCACTGTTTTGCAAATGCCAGTATCTCATCCGCGCGTGACAGCTTGCTGTGCATCAGAATGGCGTCTGCTCCAGCCTCATAATAGGCCTCGGCCCGCCGCAACGCCTCGTCCAACCCCCAACCAGCGATCAGCGCCTCGACGCGGGCGACAATACAAAACTCCGCATTGGTCTGGCTGTCCTTGCCAGCCTTGATCTTGCCGCAGAATTCATCAATGTTGCACAGCGGTTGACGTTCACCGCCGATGAAGCTGTTGGTCTTGGGAAATTGCTTATCTTCAATGCACACGCCGGCGATATCGCGCTGCTCCAGCTTTCTGACCAGTCTGCGCAGATTATTGAAATTGCCATAGCCGGTATCGCCATCTAGCAGGATGGGAATAGTGGTGACGTCTGACATAAATTCCAGCATATCCACTACCTGAGTCCAGCTGGCTTCATTGCTGTCGCGCACACCAAACTGCGCGGATATCGCCAGACCGCTGGCCCAGATACCCTTGAACCCACTCTCCTCGACGATGCGCGCACTCAAGCCGTTATGCGCCTCCAGCAGAAACTCGAGTTCGTCTGACTTCAACATCGTGCGCAGCTGAGCGCACTTACCTAGTGTTGGTGTTTTAGGTATTGCTACAGGCATGCGAGTGATCATAGGATTTATATTAGCCGGGGGAGAATCACGTTTCTGGCATGTTCCACATCTTCAGGGAAGTCAATTTCAGTCCAGGGTATGCCTGTGACATCTTCGTAGCCAAACTCGGCGGGGGCAGATAATAACACGTCACGCAGCGCTTCCTCATGCGGTTCGTCCTGCCTGTCCTGGTCTATGTAATACCGCACTTTGTCAGCAAGAATCTTCGCCATTTTAGGCGAGAAACGGAAGAAGCCCACCGATTCTCCGCACAGGTCGTATTGACCCTCAATACGCTTGCGGAATTCACGCAGCTGATTATCGCGCACACAGAGTTTGACTGGCTCATCGCCAGGTGCGAAGTCTCTATCCAGAAGAAAGCAGTTCTCGTATATCGAACCTATTAACCTGGCAAGCATTTCACGCCCATACAGGACATCCGCATCCATAAGAAGGATCGCCTCGCCACTAGCCAGCACCGCATTAGTACACCAGAGCGAGAGCACGCTGCCCAATTGATAGCCAGGGTTATGAATAAAACTGACATCGGGTTTGACCCTATAGGCGTCAACTGCCGCATGAATTTTATCAGCCTGATATCCGGTACAGATAGTGACAGATTCGATACCACAATCAGAGAGGATTTCAAGATGACGCGCAAGCAGGGTCTTACCACCGAATTCGAGCAGGCATTTGGGCAGGTTATTAAAATCCTGTCCGAGCCGTTCGCCTGTCCCCGCAGCCAATAAAATCGTTTTCACTGAATCTTTCCCTGAGTTTGAGTCAGGTGTCTTTTATCCCGCCATAGCTGGCGGCCCTCTACTATCTGCCATACCATCAGACCCGGTAAACCCAGCGCCAGTTCGCGCACGCGTTTAGTCAGCGATAAGGCCAGCGAGATCTCAGGATTCAGACCAATAAATCCACCCAGCAACAGATAGCCACCCTCCTGCACGCCCAGCGCACCTGGGACTGCAAATGCCGCAGCGCGTATCGCCTGGCCCAGGCTCTCCAGCAGCAACGCCTCCATTAGACTCACCGGGTGACCCATAAAATATAACGCCAACCATACTTCACCTGTACCCAGCAGCCAGGCAAACAGACGCCAGCTACAGGCAAGCAGAAATTGCCGGTTGCGCCGATACAGTCTCTGTACCGCTCGATCGAGACGCCGCACTCCGCCCGCCAATGCCAGCCAGTCATGGCCACTGGCAATCTTTTCAAGTACACCGGCAAGTTTTAAAAACAGTCCGCGACGCTGGAGAACATAAAAACTCAGTATCATTGCTCCGAACAACACGACTCCAATACTGAGTTGCGGCGCAGAAAGAGATGAATCGATCTTATATTGCAATAGCAGAAATACACCGATCAGAGAAAATATTACCTGCGACAGCACACCCGCAGTAATGTCCACGATTACACTGGCGCCAGACATGGCGCCAGGAACACTGGCTTTTTTTAACATGCGTGCGCGCACCAGATCACCCCCAACCTGGGCGACAGGAAGCAGACTGTTTACAGATTCCGTAATCCAGCGCATACCCAGCATTCGGGTATATGACGGACGATAACGCTCAGGGATTATGACATACCAACTCAGCATATCGGCAATCATCGGTATCAGGTGAAACAGCGAAATCACAAGCAGACCCCATCCGGCGTAACCAAGCGCAGACACAACATCGCCCACACCCTGATACACAATCAACCACACAAACAACAGGACGGCGGCTATCCATAGAATGATTACAGCGGACTTCATATAAAACTCAAAGTCACTGCGAGGATCAGCTTCGTTGGCGCAAGAACCAGTCGACGGCATCGCTAATGGCGCTGGCGGCAGGCCTGGACTGATACCCCAGTTCCTGTTTTGCCTTGCCGCTGCTGAAATACATGTGTTTCCTGGCCAGACGAACACCATCCACAGTAATCAGGGGTTCCCCTTTGCCTCTGAAACGGCTCCAGGCCTCGGCAGCATAGGCAATTGGCAGGACAATATTATGCGGCAGTTTTACACGCGGTGGTTTACGGTGCGTATTGCGCGCAATCTCACGAAGAATATGCGCCAGTGACCAGTTTTCGCCTCCTAATATGTAACGTTCGCCAATCACACCATGCTGCATGGCAAGCAAGTGCCCCTGCGCCACGTCATTCACATGCACGATATTAAGCCCCGTATCCACATAGGCCGGTATTTTCCCGTAAGCGGCATCGGCGATCATTCGTCCGGTAGGGGTAGGCTTGATATCACCCGGACCTATGGGTGTTGATGGATTTACCGTGATGACGGGTAACCCCTGCTCAAGCACAAGCCGCCGAACCTCTGCTTCAGCCAGAAATTTGGAACGCTTGTAATGCCCGATCATGTCATTCAGCGTCACCGGCAGATTTTCATCCGCCGGAGCGCCATCGGCATGCAGACCCAGGGTGGCGACACTACTGGTATAGACGATGCGATCCACACCAGCCTCCGCTGCAGCCAGCATTATATTTCGCGTACCATCGACATTACTGGCATATATGGTTGCGGGATTCGGCGCCCATAACCGGTAATCGGCGGCGACGTGAAACAGATACTGGCAATTGACAAGCGCCCGCCGCAGGGACGCAGTATCCGTCAGATCTCCTGCGACCCTCTCAACGTCCAGGTTTTCCAGATTGCGGCAGTCGCTGGATTTACGCACCAGGGCCCGCACTTCAAACCCCGCCTCAAGCAGGCATCGGACTAAAGCAGCGCCAACAAATCCACTCGCTCCCGTCACCAGCATAGTCATAGTCAGCCGATCTCGCGCATATCTTCAGTGCTGCTGTAACGAATGCTCAATAAAGCAGGCAGTACTATTAATGTCGTTATCAGTGTAAAAATCATACCTATCGTCAGCAGTTTACCCATGCTGGCGGTTCCCGGATGCATGGAAAAACTCAGGTTGCCAAAACTCACAACGGTAGTTAATGCGCTGACGATTACGGCGCGTGTAGTACTGGTTGTCAGCAGATTATGCTTTGCTTTGATACCCCGGCGGACACGCCAGATCATATGTATGCCATTGTCGACACCTATTCCCAACAGCAATGGCAGGGCGATAATATTGGCAAAGTTGAATCTCATATCAAATATAATCACCGTTGCAACCGTCAACAGTCCGGCCAACAGCAGTGGTATCAGCAGATAAATAACATCCACAGGATTACGCATGATAATCAGTAGTATCAGGCTAATCACGATAAGCGCGCTGATAAATGCCTGCTGAAATGCCTTGACTACCGCTTTCCCGGACTCCAGGCTGAGTATTGGAAAATCCGTGGCATTAGGCGCAATAGCCGACACCTGTTCGACAAATTCCCTCAGCGCCTTGTTGTCATTCAAATCTTGGCTTGGAAACACCTGTATGCGTTGTTCTCCATCTCCGGCAACCCAGCGGCTGGTTACAGCTTCAGGCAACTGGGTGATAGCAAACGGACTTGCCGATAACGATTCGCGAAGCCGGTCGATATTGTCCGGCAATGTACCCAAAAGGCTGGTTCTCAGGTCTTCAAGTATTCGCGACTGACGTGCATCATCACTGGTCTGCAACTGCCCCAACAACCTATTTAAATCCGAATACAGTTGCGCTGCTGTTGCATGAACCTCAGCAGGTTTCTGAGTCTCCAGATAGGTCATGAGCCGATCTCTGAAGCGTGTCAGGGCATCGACCTGGGTTTGCGCATCCGCATTCGAGGTATCGTTGTCAGCATCCGGCGTCTCCGGTTGAAGCCCCAGAATCAGCGCCATATCCTCTATCAGTATCAGCTTCTCCTCCTGCTCAGAGGGGACAAGATCCTTAAGTGTAACCACTTTGCCAACCACTTCCAGTTGGCGCAGCTCTTCAGTCATACGTTCGGTCGCCTGAGTGTTATTTGCGAGGATGGTGATATTCCAGGGCGACGAAATACTGTCTGCCAGCAACTCACGAAATGTGGACACAGACTCACTGTCGGGGTCACGAAGATTCAGCGGGTTGTAATCGAAACTGGCGCCCGGCAGTAGAATCACACCGGCAAGACCGGCAATAACGGCGCCACTGCGTATCCATATGGCGTGTCGGTACGGCGCCTGAGTGATCACTTCTGGCATTCCGACACGTTTGCCCGATGCATGCTCAACATGTGCAGAGGGAATAGACCTCAGACTGAGCAGTGCGGGCAAAAAGCTGAGGCTGACAAAGAGGCTGATGAACATTCCAGTGCCTGAGATCAAACCAAGCTCTGAGACTCCAGAATACGCGGTCGGTATGAACGCAAAAAATCCGACAGCTGTCGTAATGGCGCACAAAATTAAAGCCGTACCCACGTAACCACCAGTCAACCGCAGCGCTTCCATCTTTTCGGTCTTCTGATATAGAAAGTGACGGTAATGCAAGCAGTAGTGAATCGCGAAATCCACCCCCAGACCGATATAAAGCACAGCGAAGGCCACGGAAATCATGTTTAATTCACCTACCGCCCAGGTGGCAAACCCGGCAGTCAGGCTCAGACCTACAAACAGACTTGCAAGCACACCGACAACCAGCCACACCGAACGCAAACCGACGAGTAAAAGCACCAGCACCATTACCGTAGCTATCACAGCCGCGGCACCTGCCCCCCGGCTGACACTCTGAAGCTCCTCGTAATCCAGAGCCACACCTCCAGTCAAACGGATTCGAACTCCGGCATATTGTTCGCCAGTAAAGCTGCCCGTAATCTCGCGAGCGCTTCGCATTGCCTGCTCCGAGGGTAGCCAGTCGCTGTAGTTCAATACGGGCTGAACCACAACATACTGGCGCTGGCTGCCAGTCTGCTGGCTAGTCTCGCCCAGCATCATCTCCTGCCAGGACAATGAATAGGGTTTATCCATCAGGCGCGCCTGAATAGCTTCATCCAGACGCATCAGGATGGGTTGCAGATCAATTTGTTCGCTTTGATCGATGGCATCCAGAGCCTTGCTCAGGATATCCAGCAGAGCCTGTAAACTTTGGTTCTCAGCCAGGGTTGCAAGAAAAGGCTGAATGGTGGCGAGTCTGTCTGACAGGGCTTCCAGTTCAGGGACTGTCTGATAAAGCAGGCCATTGCGCTCAAAGAACGGCTCGGCATCGGGTGTATAAACCGATTTGAATTCGCGGGTTGAGTGTTTGAGCCGCTCAGTCAGTTCCGCGGCAACGGTGCGTGTAATTTCAAGTGTTGGGCCCTCAACAACGAACAACATGGTATCTACAAACTGAGGGAACTCACGCTTGTACTTGTCATAGGTCTTACGGAAAGGCAGATCGGACGAGAGCAGATCGTTCGTATCCGTATTGATACCGATGTTTTTAATTGAATAGGTCAGGGATATGCCGGTCAACACGAGCATCAGAGCGATGACCAGCCAAGGCGCGAGCAACATCTTGCCAACCCACCAGCTGACCAGCGCTTCCAGCCGGGTTTCAATCGGCCGGGTTTTAATTCGATCACCCAATGCTCGGAATCAATCGGTGGAGAGACAACAATACATATTTATCACTTTTATCAAACAGTGAGAATCAATATAAAAGTTCAGACGCGAAACGTGTAGTTTTTATTCGAGTCGCGCTCACAGTCTGGCGGGTGGCTCTCACGTTTATCTGCATAATATCGGCTCTGCGCGGATCACTCTCGGATAAGCGATTGTAAGTGATATAGAGTACACATCGAAGGGAATCTGGCATGTTCAGCGCAGAACGTTAGTGTCATTCATGTGGAATTGAACAAACCTGTTACGAGCAATGCCCTGTCGCATTAAAGAGATCGATTTGCTGATCATTTAACATAGCATTATCGGGCAAACCAATTGTGTTGTTTCGAGTTTGTAAGGCCATCGTCACTCCTTAGAGTAATTTCCGAAGTAGTCTGGATTAATTATTAGCCCTATCGTTTGTCGACTGAGCCAGGTCGGCTGTATTTTAGATGGCAGGGCAACAAAATTGCTCGTCCAGCTCATGGCGCGCTTTCCTCAAATTCGCAACAGATCTTCGCATTCCCATGGCGAGATGAGCTACAGTCGTCCAACACCAGGGTTTCAGTACTATCTCTGTCAAAACCTTTCGGAACGGTAGATGTCCTGTGAAATCTATTGAATTCACGATCGCCACAGGTATCGCCATATTAGAGGTATCAGAAATGGCGCGAACCACCAGAAAAGGCAGTTTGTGAAATTCAGCAATCTCACCAATTGCCGCACTCTCCATATCCGCCGCGATGGCCCCGGTCGCATGACTCAAATACTGTTTATCTTGTATGCTCGATACTACTTTGATGGCCTCTACAATGTGTCCCTTGTGGACAGCCATGAGGTTTGCTAAACGACTCGTTACAGTCTTCCGCCATAACTTATCAGTGGGAATACGTCTGCCATCTGACGAAATCGTCAACTCTGGCAGCAATAGATCGCCTTTCTGTAGACTCGCTGACAAAGCCGCTGCCGTGCCCCAACTCAACAACGCAGTTGCTCCAGAGGTCACCAGTGTTTGCGCCGCAATAACTGCCTTCTCGCGGCCTATACCGGAAACCATGAGAATGACGGAATCGTTCAGCTTGATAGACCTGCCTGGCAATATCATTTGATGACTTATCGACTGCGCCTC
>JBGTHR010000070.1:0-5161 GCA_041746095.1 Gammaproteobacteria bacterium
GTTGACGAAGCAAGTCACTGATCATCTCTCGAGTGTAATCCCGCTCGACCAGTTCAGCACAAACCGAGCTGGCAAAATCGGCATGCGAACGGTCAAAATAATGTCGGGCAAACCGGTCGATGTCTTCACCCGGCTCGGCCTGCATGCGCGGATACCAGAAATATCCACCAAATACCTCATCGGCCCCCTGGCCGGACTGCACCACGCGAATATCCTGACTGACCTGCTCACTCAACAGATAAAAGGCCACGGCATCCTGGGCGACCATGGGCTCAGCCATGTTCTGTATTGCCTCCGGCAGACGCCGAATCACCTCATCATTGGGAATATGATACTGATGATGCTCGGTAGAAAACCGCTCGACTACGGCATCGGAATATTCGAACTCATTACCGCTTTCCTCTGGCTGATCCTCAAAACCCACAGTATAGGTCTTGAGATTTCTCACTCCGCATTCCGCCAGCAATCCTACCAGCAAGCTGGAATCCAGCCCGCCGGACAACAGCACTCCTACCGGGACATCCGAGATTCGCAGACGCCGCTCCACCGCCAGCTTTAATGCTGTATGCACCCGCTCTATCCACTGCTGTTCGTCAACGCTTCGATCGGGCCTCTTGGCTTGCAGTGTCCAATAACGTTGTAACTCCTGGCTGCCGTCCTGCCTGACTGTAAGTATGTGACCGGGGGCAAGTTTGCGAATTCCCTGCAGCAACGTATGCGGCGCGGGCACTACCGCATGCAGTGTCAAATGATAATGCAGGGCGACCGGATCGATGCGGCAATCCACCCCTCCTGCCGCCAGCAGGGCCTGTGTATTGGAAGCAAAGCGCAGATAATCCTGTGCCGGGGCGTAATAAAGCGGCTTGATACCCAGCCGATCACGCACGAGATGTAGCTGCCCAGCCTTGCGATCCCAGATCGCAAAGGCAAACATACCCACCAGACGTTTAGCCGAATCCTTGCCCCAGGCATGCCAGGCCTTGATGATGACTTCGGTATCCCCATGTGAACGAAAGCTGTAACCCAGTCCAGTCAACTCATTCCTGAGTTCGGGATAGTTATATATTGTTCCGTTAAACACCAACACCAGAGCCAATTCCTCATCCACCATTGGCTGATGCGCACGGTCTGACAGGTCGATAATGGACAGACGCCGATGTCCCAGCGTCAACGCGCCGTCGGCATACGTTCCCTCATCGTCGGGACCACGCTTGGCCAGCATAGGCAGCATGCTCCTGACCACTGACAGGTCAGAGGGTGACCCATCCAGACGCAACTCACCGGCTAGCCCACACATGGCTTCATTTTTGATTCAGCAAACGGATTATAAGTAGTTAAAGAAGTTCATTGCAGCCGACTGAGGCCACTCACACCAGGAGTTTCTATATTCAGCCGGTCGCACGTCTCGACATTCCGACTGACTTTTGGCGGGAACATTTCGTCATTCAAGCGATTAATTCATGGACTCTATATCATTTGCCAAAGTCTCGTAATACACCATGCTTGCTCACTCGACTGTCCCAGCGCCAGGGTTGTTCATAGTGCCCTGACTGGCAAAAATACTGCGTTCTATAGAATCCATATGCTCGCCATTTCCTTAGTTCATCACATAGTTTTATAATGGTTCTTTAAACATGCTCGATCATCAACATTTGCGGCAGTCGTTTTATAGTCAGAACAATCTCACACAAGGGGGACACATGAATCCACTGAACTCAATACTCGGCACTATCATTGCCGGTTTCATAATCGCCATCATTATTGCACTTATTCTATAAGCCTTGCATAACCGATTACGCTACTCAATAAAAATTTTGTAATCTCATAAGGAGAATGATATGAATTGGTTAGAACTGGGTGTCTGGCTGCACGTACTTGCCGGAGTTGTTTGGATAGGACTGCTGTATTACTTTAATTTTGTACAGGCGCCTGCGGTTGGCGCAGCTGTTGCGGATACAGGCGGGCCGGGGCCAGCCGCTATTAACAAGTATGTCGCACCACGCGCACTGCTATGGTTTCGCTGGGGTGCGGTAGTCACCTGGCTGACCGGCGCATACGCCTTGTTGAAACTGAATATCCTGGGTCATGCCTTTGCATTGGGACTGACTATGGATACCTTTAATACCAATGTGGCTGTTATTGGCATCGGCGCCTGGCTGGGAACCATCATGTTATTTAATGTCTGGGTGCTGATCTGGCCAAACCAGAAGAAAATCCTTGGTATGGTGACCGCCACGGACGAGCAAAAGGCCAGGGGCAAGAAGGTGGCGCTGATGGCGTCACGCACCAATACCATGCTGTCGATTCCCATGCTGATGTGCATGACTGCCTATGGACATGGCCTGCCCTTCTGAACCTGCCTGCCAACAAGCAAGCCTTGATTAGTCTCACAAACCAGTCCTTGTGCCGGGTTTGCGTTTAATGCGTTATGTAGCGACAACTTTTACTCAACTTAAAATCAATAGTATCATTTGACCTTTCGGCAGCCTGACACACGCTGCCGTTTTCATTTTCAGACCATTGCCATCAAATGAGTTCAGCGCTTATGAACACGTATGCCAGACAAAACCTTACCTTCGAGCGGGGCGAGGGTGTATGGCTGTGGGACACGCATGGCGAACGGTATCTGGATGCCCTCTCCGGAATAGCGGTATGTGGACTGGGACATTCCCATCCAGCGGTTACGCAGGCGGTTTGCGAGCAGGCCGGCAAGCTAGTGCATACCTCTAATATATATAACATCGCCGCCCAGACACAACTTGCCGAACGCCTGTGTGAAATTTCCGGAATGCAGAGCGCATTTTTCTGCAACTCCGGCGCCGAAGCGAATGAGGCAGCCATCAAGCTGACTCGACTGCATGCGCATTCCAGGCGAATTGAAGAACCCTGGATTGCAGTTATGGAGCAAAGCTTTCATGGCCGTACACTCGCAACCCTCACAGCCACCGGTAATTCAAAAATCAAGCACGGCTTCGCGCCATTGATGCCAGGCTTTGTGCATGCGCCATACAACGATCTGGCGGTACTGGAAGGCATCTGCACAAGTCACCGGAAACTGGCGGCGATCATGCTTGAACCCATCCAGGGTGAGGGGGGCATACGTATTCCGGACAAGGGTTATCTCGCCGGTATCCGTAAGTTATGCGACCGCTTCAATCTACTGATGATTCTGGATGAAGTGCAGACCGGCATGGGCCGCACAGGCAAGTGGTTTAGCTATCAGCATTCCGAGGTTATGCCCGACATTCTAACTCTGGCTAAAGGGCTGGGTAACGGTTTCCCGATAGGCGCCTGTCTGGCCAGAGGCAAGGCTGCGGAGACGTTTGTCCCAGGCAGTCACGGCAGTACATTCGGTGGAAACCCCGTCGCCTGCCGAGCGGCACTGGCGGTAATCGAGACGATTGTAGGACAGAATCTATGCGCGCAGGCGGCGGTTACAGGTAAGGCTCTGCTGGATGGTTTTAGGCAACAGCTGAAAGACTTGCCGGGAGTCATCGATATCCGCGGTATGGGGCTGATGATCGGCATAGAGCTGGCGCGCGACTGTGGCGCACTGGTCGGGCAGGCATTAGAAGCAAGACTGCTGATTAATGTCACGGCGGGCAATGTCATACGTCTGCTGCCGCCGCTGATCACCAGCGAAAGCGAAGCATCGACAATAATTCAGACCGTCAGCTCATTGGTGCGTGAATTCATCCAGGCTGAATCTCTGGAGCTAAGGATATGAGTTGCAGACATTTTTTAAGTCTGCTCGATTTTTCACCCGAAGAATTGCGGCGCCTGATTCAACGCGCCAGTGAGCTGAAACAAATACATAAGCGTGGTGAGATTTACCAGCCACTCAAAAACAAGACGCTGGCAATGGTATTTGAGAAGTCATCCACCCGTACGCGCGTCTCTTTTGAGGTGGGGATGGCGCAGTTCGGCGGCCATGCATTATTTCTATCACCCCGCGATACGCAACTCGGGCGTGGTGAACCTATTGAAGACAGCGCCCGCGTACTTTCGCGTATGGCCGACGGCATCATGATACGTACATTTGAGCATGAAAAGATCGAACAATTTGCCGCTGCTTCACGTGTACCAGTCATCAATGGCCTTACCGACCGATATCACCCCTGTCAGCTGCTGGCGGACCTGCTGACGTACTCTGAGCATCGGGGTGACATTCGTGGCAAACAGGTGGCCTGGATCGGGGACGGTAACAACATGTGTCATTCCTACATCAATGCCGCCCGGCAGTGTGACTTCTCTCTGCGCATCGCCTGTCCCGAGGGCTTTGACCCGGATCCTGAGATTGTCCAGCCGGCTGGCGAACGTGTAACGATCACTCGTGATCCCAGGCAGGCCTGCGATGGCGTGGATCTGGTAGTCACCGATGTCTGGGCGAGCATGGGTCAGGAGGAAGAGCAGGAAAAACGCAGGCAGGCGTTCCGTTCATTCATGGTCTCTAGCGACATCATGCGTCAGGCCAGCCCGAATGCCTTGTTCATGCATTGCCTACCGGCGCATCGGGGAGAAGAAGTCACTGCCGAGGTGCTGGAAGGCCCGCAGAGTGTCGTATGGGATGAGGCCGAAAATCGCCTGCATGCGCAGAAGGCCCTGCTGGAAAGGCTACTCGCCCCTACAGAGAAAAATTCACCCGAAAATACACTAGAAAACAAACCAGAATAATTCCTGCCAAGTCATTTACGGTAAGAATACTCAGAGGCTGTTCATACCCACGGTTTTTTGTATCTCCTCAATTGAGGTATGCCGCACATCCTTGCCTTCAACCATATAGACAACATATTCACAGATATTCTTGGCGTGATCTCCAATTCGCTCTAACGCCCGGGCACACCAGATCACATCCAGTACCCGTTTGATGTAGCGGGGATCTTCCATCATGAAGGTCATCAACTGGCGCATCGCGCCTTCATATTCTTCATCGATTACCAAATCCTCTCGAATTATGGCTAATGCCGCATTCACGTCCATGCGCGCATAAACATCCAGGGCGCCTTTCAGTACGCGCCTGACTTGCTCACACAAATGGCTGATAACCCTAAACTGGTTGTTATTGGGAAAGTCGCCGTCGTTTAGCTTGATTGTCAGACGGGCGATCTTCTCGGCCTCATCGCCTATTCGCTCCAGATCGGTGATGGTCTTGATAACCATT
>JBGTHR010000071.1:0-5557 GCA_041746095.1 Gammaproteobacteria bacterium
GGCAGCGGTGCTAAGTCCTGAAAATTGCTTAAAGGCGATTTATATTTAAACGTCAAACTAAATCTTGAAGAATCGTTGCATGCCCTACAAACAGAAGCCGATGATCTGTGAATGCATATTTTGAGCGTCTCCAACAGAATCTTCGGGAAGGACAATTAAGAATTGTGTTCTTTCTTGAAGAATCCCCGATGGAGCTTTGTAGCGTCGTGGACATTCTGAATAAACAGATGGAGCGTTCTGAGGTTTTTTTTGGTTGAGGCACGGCAATACCGGCTTGATGGAAAGCGGATCGTTGTTCCAATGCTCTTTGGATACACCGAAGAAGCACGACAGGCAAAGCGCTCGGTCATTGTTACTACAGCCGAATTGCGCAAGAAATGGGATAAATCACAGTACTTTACCGATGCTGTGTTACGACTCAACCAAGCCGAGGTGAAGGCTATCACAACGCTATTCGAACAGTCTATTGAACTTGGTTGCAAGATCTCATGGGGAACTGGGCGGAGTTCAGGTTCCTTTAATCTCTTCGGGTGTAATTCCCCCCCTTGGGGCGTAGAATGGTTAGGTGAGCGACTATGTCCATAAGAGCCATAATGTCACAATCTTGCTATATCACCTGGTCTTTCCAGCGAAATATCGACGCGCTGTGTTTGATGCCACCGTAAATGAGACGCTCAGGTACATCTGTCTGGAGTTGAAGAAGCGTTACCAGTTGAAGTTTCTAGAAATCGGTACGGACGAGGATCATGTGCATTTTCTGGTGCAATCGGTGCCGACGTATCCAGTAACGAGACTGGTGACGCTGATTAAAAGGTCTGACAGCGCGTGAGATATTTCGTGCATGTCCGCAGGTTAAAAAGCAACTTTGGGGCGGAGAATTTTGGAGCGATGGATATTTTGCGAGCACAGTTGGAAAACATGGAGATGAAACGGTGATAAGCAATTATGTTAGGCGCCAAGGTGGTGAATACCATAAGCTCCACAGTGATCATCAATTGGCATTGTTCTAGCAGGCTAGCACCAACAATACCCCGTAGCTTGCTGCGGGGTAGTTTATTTAACGTATTTATCAAACGGTTATTCTACGGAAGTAGTTGCGACGCCTCTCTTGCCTAACTGACTGACGAGAAACTCATGTTTGAGGCTGGATAAATGAATGCATTGCAATCTAATTGCGGCTGGCCATTGTCGCGCCGATCAATTCCTGTGAGTGGCGCATATTTTGCTTAAATGCTTAAAAGTCTTTTGGAACTTCTACTGGAGTTTTATGATCTCAAATTGCTTCAATTAATGCGTCTTAGAATCGGAATCGCCGTCGAAAAAGCGACGATGCCCACTAAATTCGCGATATTATCAAATTAGAGTGCTTGTTTTTCATATATAATGCGTATCTATGGTAGTTTTCTTGGGTCATTAGGACAGGGAAGGACATATCTATGTATCTCGAGTTCTTCGAACTGGAAGAATCACCATTTAAACTGACTCCTGACGCCAGTTTTCTGTATCTCAGCAAGGCTCATGCTCGGGCCAAGGCGTACATGGACTATACGATCTGGAATCGGGATGGCTTTGTTGTCATTACCGGAGAGATCGGTTCGGGTAAAACCACGTTGATACAACATTTACTGACGAGCCTGGACGATAATGTCGAGGTCGCACGGTTGTACCAAACCCAGCTTGACGAGATTCAGTTTTTCCAGGCCATTCTGGTTGAGTTCGGCTTCAAGCCCTTCAATGCGAGCAAGGTTGAATTGCTCGATATGTTGAATACATTTTTGATTGAACAGTATGGCCTGGACAGGCAGGTCATACTGATAATAGATGAGGCACAGAATCTCAGTCCACGTGTGTTGGAGGAGATTCGTTTGCTTACCGGCATGGAGACGCACAAAGAGAAGATTCTGAATCTGATACTGGTGGGGCAACCTGAGCTCAAAGAGCTTATGGATGCACCAGGTATGGAGCAGCTCTCCCAGAGAATTCGGTTTCGCTTTCACCTCAAAAACCTGACTGAAGAGGAAACCCGCGAATATATATATCACCGCCTGACTATCGCAGGTAACCGCAAGGATAATCTATTTCATTCAAATACCATTCCATTGATCTATCGTTACACCGGCGGCACGCCAAGGTTGATTAACATACTCTGTGATACTGCGTTGATCTGCGGATTTGTCGATAAAATTAAAATCATTGACGAAGTATTGATTGAGGCCGCAATTGAAGAACTTCAATGGTCGCCTTTTAGTGAAAGGGCTGGAGTTCAGTACGCCGCTGACAGACGCCAGACGCCGTTTGATCATGAAACCGTTGCCAGATTGATAGACATTAACGACGGTAATACAAACCATGAGCATCTGCTAACCAAAGACCGAACCACGCTGGGCCGTATGCCAGGCAACGATATTATTATTAATGATGAGATGGTCAGCGTACACCACGCCAAGATCATCAATATCCATGGCAACTGTTTTCTAGAAGACCTGGACAGCACCAACGGCACCTACGTGAATTCCGAACGCATCAAGAAATGCGTGCTGAAACATGGTGACAGGATTTCTCTGGCGCGGTACAAGTTGCAGTATTTGAATGAACCGCTAGCTTCCCGAGCAGTCGATGACTCCCAGGTTCGGCAGATTTCAGGCGATACCTTTACTATGCCAGGACCCAAGACAAAGATAAAATAGATACCCTCGGCTAAAGCCGGGGTATTCTGTCTGCGACCGCATAAAAAAAGACGGAAATATCAGCTGCGAATGCCAATCCCCCTATTCAACAATTGCAGACTGACTATAAATAATACGATGATAAATCCCAATGTGATGCTGAATGAGACACCCATACTGATATCTGATATTCCCAGTACTCCGTAGCGAACTCCATTGACCATGTACAAGATGGGATTAATCAACGACACAGTCTGCCAGAATTCAGGCAACATTTTGATTGAGTAAAAGATCCCGCCAAGATAGGTAAGCGGCATAAGCACAAACGTTGGTATGATAGAGATATCGTCAAAGCTTTTAGCATAAACGCCATTGATGAATCCGGCCAATGAAAACAGAATCGATGTCAGAATCATCACGCCCAAGGTTATCGCAATATGCTGTATATGAAGCTCCGCGAAGAATAAAGACACGATAAATACTACGGCGCCCACTGTAAGGCCACGCGCCATACCGCCTGCAACAAAGCCTGTCAGAATGATGTAGTTGGGAATAGGGGAGACCAGCATCTCTTCAATGTGGCGCTGGAATTTTGAACCATAAAAGGATGACACCACGTTGGCGTACGAATTAGTAATGACAGACATCAGAATCAGGCCCGGCACAATGTATTCCATGTAGCTGTAACCGTCGATGTCACTTAACTGTGACCCTATCAATTTACCAAAGATGATGAAGTACAGCGCCATCGTTATGGCAGGCGGCAATACGGTCTGAACCCAGATACGTATAAAGCGTAAAAATTCCTTGGTGAGTATAGTCTGGAAGGCAATCAATTTTTCTTTGACCGTCATGCCGCAGACTCCGAAACTCCATTTTGCACCAGGGAAAGAAATAACTCTTCCAGTCGATTGCTCTTGTTTTTCATACTGAGCACTTCGATACCCTGTTGTGTCAGGCTGGAAAATACGCCATTCAGATTTTTCCCCCGGGAAATAGAAATCTCCAGTGTAGATTCATCTACTCGTGTGACCGTATGACCGTCAATTAAAGGCGTGTGCTGCAGTGAATTTTTCAGGTACAAGACAAAGGTTTCAATGTCCAGTTTATCGAGCAGAAGACGCATACTGGTATTTTCAATCAACAGCCCGTCATCGATAATAGCAATAGTACGACACAGGCTCTCAGCCTCCTCCAGATAGTGGGTGGTGAGGATGATGGTAGTGCCCTCCGCATTAATTTTCTTTAAGAATTCCCACATGGATCGGCGTACCTCAATATCGACACCTGCAGTGGGCTCATCCAAAATCAATAGCCTGGGGGAATGCACCAGGGCGCGTGCAATCATCAGACGCCGCTTCATCCCTCCAGACAATTCGCGCGCAATACTTCGCCGCTTGTCCCATAGGCCCAGCTGCTTAAGTGAGATTTCGGCCTTTCGCCAGGCGGTTTTCCGGTCAATACCAAAATAACCGGCCTGATTGACCACAATCTCGCCCGCCGGTTCGAACATGTTGAAGTTGAACTCCTGGGGCACTAGTCCAATATAGGATTTCGCCTGCGTGAACTCGGTATCCATGTCCTTACCAAAAACAAACACCTTGCCATTCGTTTTGTTGATCAGCGAAGTGACGATGCCGATGGTGGTCGATTTACCTGCGCCATTGGGGCCTAGCAGGGCAAAGAAGTCCCCTTGTTTGACCTCAAGGTCGATGCTCTTCAGGGCGGTAAAACCATTTTTATAGGTTTTGCTCAGGTTTCGGATTGACAGTGCAGCAGACATGATTCGAGTGGTTATCTGGAAAATTATGTGAATTGGGCATCTACTCGTATTCGAGTTCAATACATGCGGGGTAGACTTGTCAAATTACACACTTGGAGAGCTATACGTTAACATCATCTTCGAACTGGATTGTACTGTATTTTTAATAATACCCCTCACATGGAGATAACATGCTGGAATGTTTCACAACCCGAAATTCCACGAATCAGTCCATACCCATCAAGCCACTGAATAAAAGTCAGTTCGAAGGCTGGCTTCTACAACAATCAGAGCCGCTGAAAAACTGGATACAGAGCAGTGGTTTCAAGCTCAAATCCGGGGCATTTGCGCTGTTACCCGGTATGAGTGGGAATCTGGAGGCTGTTATAGTAGGAGTTCCAGAACATTCTGATATATGGTGTCTGGCAGGAATGCCTTCAAGGCTACCGTCTGGTGATTACCATATTGAGTCCGACTGGAGTGTGGACTACTTTCAACGGACTGCCATTGGCTGGGGAGCTGGCGCCTATGCATATCATCGGTACAGAGAAAAACAATCCCACACTCTAGCCAGACTCTCACTCGATGAACCCTGTGATATCCACTACATTGAAAATCTGGTCAGTTCTATTTATCTGACGCGTGATCTGATCAATACACCCGCAGGTGACATGCTTCCGACCCAGCTTGCCGCCGAATTTGCGCAGCTGGCGCACGATCACGATGCCACATTTACCCAGTTTGTTGGTGATGAATTGCTGAAGGAAAACTATCCTGCAGTTCATGCCGTAGGCAGGGCCAGCGTAGATGCACCAAGATTGCTGGAATTTACATGGGGAAGAGCAAACGATCCTAAACTCACACTGGTTGGCAAAGGGGTATGCTTTGACAGCGGCGGTCTCGATATAAAGCCAGCAACCGGCATGCGATTCATGAAGAAAGATATGGGTGGGGCGGCTCATGTCATGGGGCTTGCCAGAATGATCATGACTGCCAAATTACCAGTGCGGCTGCGTGTGCTGGTGCCTGCGGTGGAGAATGCAATCGCCGGTAATGCGTTTCGCCCTGGCGACATTCTGAGTTCGCGCAAGGGATTGTCGATTGAAATTGATAATACCGATGCAGAAGG
>JBGTHR010000072.1:0-6049 GCA_041746095.1 Gammaproteobacteria bacterium
ATGTTGGCACATCCCTGTGCCAAACAGAACCTCTAATAAATCAGAGGTTCCTTAAATCGGTCTTGTCCGGAATGAGAATTGCTGCTTTAGTTGAATATGATGGTAGCCAGTTTTGTGGTTGGCAGATTCAACGAGGTGTCAGAACCGTTCAGGAACAACTTGAATTTGCCTTGTCGAAGGTTGCCGATGAGACCCTCCGGGTGATATGCGCTGGGCGCACAGACACTGGTGTGCATGCCACGGGGCAGTGCATCCATTTCGAAACGCAGGCCAGTCGATCCATGCGATCCTGGGTCTTGGGAGGCAACGCCAATTTGCCACAGGACGTGAGCTTGATCTCAGCAACCCAGGTAATCCCTGAATTTCATGCAAGATTTTCCGCACGGTCACGGCATTATCGATACGTGATTCTAAATCGTGTGATTCGCAGCGCCATATTCCGAAATAAGGTGAGCTGGTGCTATCGGTTACTGAATGAAGTTCTGATGCAGCAAGCCGCAAATACGCTGGTCGGTGAACATGACTTCACCAGTTTTCGCGCGCAGGCTTGCCAGGCTAAAAATCCGGTCAGGACAATCCATGCGATTCGAGTACACAGACAATTCGAGTTTGTTTACATCGATGTGCATGCGAATGCGTTTTTGCATCACATGGTGAGAAATATTGCAGGTGTATTAATGGCAATCGGCAGCGGCGAGAAACCAGTATCCTGGTGTCATGAACTACTGGAGCGCAGGGATCGCACCCAGGGAGGCGTCACGGCTCCACCGAATGGTCTGTATCTGGTGCAGGTGGAGTATGATGCGAAATTTAATTTGCCCTTAACTATTTCAAAGCCTGTATTTGCCTGACGGCCATTGATAGTAAAAGATTGAGCTTTGCATGCATACTCGAATCAAGATATGTGGAATCACCACATCACATGATGCCAGCCACGCTGCAGACTGTGGCGCTGATGCCATTGGGCTGGTGTTCTATGAGAAGAGTTCGCGGCAGGTTTCGCTAGAGCAGGCAAGGTTGATCGCAGCCCGCATGCCGCCCTTTGTCGCGTGTGTGGGGTTGTTTGTCAATGCATCACGCGAGAAAATCGTCACCGTTCTGGAACACGTCCGTTTGAACGCTCTGCAGTTTCACGGTGATGAAGCCTCAGAAGAGTGCCGCTCTTATGGACTGCCTTATATCAAGGCTGTGCCTATGGGGACGAATGTCAATCTGCAGGATATGTTGCAGCACTATCCCGATGCCTCGGCACTGCTGCTGGACAGCCACAGTCCAGGTATGAGCGGGGGCACGGGCGCGGTATTTGACTGGAAACGCGCCGAGGGCAAGTATTCCACTCCGATAATTCTTGCGGGTGGTCTCGATTCTGATAATGTAGGGGCTGCCATAAACAGTTTGCATCCCTATGCCGTTGATGTGAGTAGCGGTGTGGAATCAGCCAGGGGTGTGAAGGATCCCGCAAAAGTTAAGTCATTCATACTAGAGGTCAGACGTGCCGACTGTAAAAACAGACTATAAATCAGCCCTTAACTACAATGAGTTTCCGGATGCGAGTGGGCATTTCGGCCGCTATGGAGGCCGTTTTGTCGCCGAGACGCTGATGGAGCCGCTGAGGGAATTAACTCAGGCGTATGCTGAATATCGCAACGATGCCTCGTTCAGAGCTGAACTCGAAGCCGATCTGGCGCATTATGTAGGTCGGCCCAGCCCGCTGTACCATGCGCAAAGACTAAGTAATCAGCTGCAAGGGGCGCAAATTTTCCTCAAGCGCGAGGATCTCAATCATACCGGCGCACATAAAGTGAATAACACGGTGGGCCAGGTGCTGCTCGCAAAACGCATGGGTAAGACCCGTATTATCGCCGAAACCGGCGCGGGTCAGCACGGCGTGGCTACCGCCACGGTGGCTGCCCGGCTTGGGCTTGAATGCGTAGTATATATGGGTTCCGAGGACATTCAGCGTCAGGCGCCGAATGTCTTTCGCATGCGCCTGCTGGGCGCCACAGTAGTTCCTGTCACCTCCGGTTCGCGCACACTCAAGGATGCCCTCAATGAGGCCATGCGTGATTGGGTAACCAATGTTGATAATACCTTCTATATCATCGGCACGGTGGCGGGTCCGCACCCTTATCCTGCGATGGTGCGCGATTTCCAGGCCGTGATCGGTCGTGAGGCGCGCGAACAGATCCTCACCATGACAGGCAAATTACCTGATGCTCTGGTTGCCTGTGTGGGTGGCGGGTCCAATGCCATAGGCTTGTTTCATCCCTTTCTTGAGGATGCTGACGTGGATCTGTTTGGTGTCGAAGCGGCAGGTCATGGACTTGACAGCGGGAAACACTCGGCACCTCTATGCGCGGGTAAGCCAGGCGTACTCCACGGAAACCGAACCTATCTTATTGAGGATGAAGATGGGCAGATTATCGAGACGCACTCTATTTCTGCGGGTCTCGATTATCCAGGCGTTGGCCCTGAACACGCCTGGCTTAAGGATAGTGGCCGTGCGCAATATGTTTCCGTGACTGACGATGAGGCGCTGAGCGCGTTTCACCGGCTTACACGAATCGAGGGGATTATACCGGCGCTGGAAAGTAGCCATGCGATTGCCTATACACTTAAACTTGCGCCCACCTTAGCCAAAAGCTCAAGCATTATTGTCAATCTATCCGGTCGGGGTGACAAGGATATCAATACTGTGGCCAAGCTTGAGGGTATAGAGCTATGAGCCGTCTGCACACATGCTTTGAATTCCTGCAACGAGAGGGCAGAAAGGCGCTGATCCCCTATATTACTGCCGGGGATCCTGCGCCTGAACAGACTGTTCCACTGATGCATACACTGGTGGAATCCGGTGCGGATATTCTGGAGCTGGGTGTGCCGTTTTCCGATCCGATGGCGGATGGCCCTGTCATTCAAGCGGCGTGTGAACGTGCGCTCAAGCACCGTATCAACCTTAGACAGATACTGGAACTGGTAAGCTGCTTCCGCCAGCAGGATGCCGTTACGCCTGTTGTATTGATGGGTTATCTGAATCCAGTCGAAATCATGGGGTATACGGAATTTGCCACAGCCGCTGCGGATGCCGGAGTTGATGGTGTGCTCACGGTGGATTTGCCGCCTGAAGAGGCTGGACCACTGATTAGTGCTTTGCGTTCCGTGTCTATCGATCCCGTATTCTTGATCGCTCCAACCAGTACCGATGCGCGTATCGAAACGATTTGCCAGCAGGCCAGTGGCTTTGTCTATTATGTATCTCTGAAGGGTGTAACTGGCGCGGCGAATCTGGATATTTCAGCCGTGCGCGATAAACTGGCCACCATTCGTAGGCACACAACTCTGCCGGTCGGAGTTGGCTTTGGCATTCATGATGCAGAAACGGCCAGTCATGTAGCGCGAATAGCCGATGCAGTTGTGGTGGGCAGTGCGCTGGTCAAGTGTATCGCCGCCACGCCGAATGATAGTGAGCAGATACGTGTGTCCATCGGCAGGTTGCTTAGGTCCATGCGGGAGGCCATGGACGCGAGCACCTTGAATCAGGGCCAGCAACGCGCCAAGGCGTGATGCGCAATATCAAGTTTTACCCCATAATTATTTGAATACACATCATAACTCAAAGGAAATCAATGAGCTGGTTTGAAAAACTCATGCCTTCGAGAATTCGCATCGAAGGCAATAGCAAGCGCAATGTCCCTGAGGGTTTATGGGACAAATGTAAAAGCTGTAATGCCGTATTGTATCGGGCAGAGCTCGAGCGCACCCTGGAAGTCTGTCCAAAATGTGACTACCACAACCGAATAAGCGCCCGTCGGCGTCTGGATACCTTCCTGGATGCGATGCCCAGAGTAGAGATCGGCGAGGAAATTGAACCGCTGGATATCCTGAAATTTCGTGACAGCAAAAAATATAAAGACCGGTTGAGCGCGGCGCAGAAAAGTACCGGTGAGAAAGACGCACTCGTTGTCATGCAGGGAAACTTAAATGGCCTGGCTCTGGTGGTGGCAGCCTTTGAATTTAATTTTATGGGGGGGTCCATGGGCTCGGTGGTGGGTGAGCGATTTATCCGTGGCGTCAGTGTGTGTCTGGATCAGCATCTCCCTCTGGTATGTTTTTCCACCAGTGGTGGAGCCCGTATGCAGGAGGCGCTGATTTCCCTGTTTCAAATGGCCAAGACGAGCGCGGCGCTGGCGCGGCTTTCCAAACGGGGTCTGCCGTTTGTTTCGGTGTTGACTGATCCCACAATGGGCGGCGTCTCGGCCAGTCTGGCTATGCTGGGCGACATCAACCTGGCGGAGCCCAATGCATTGATTGGCTTCGCCGGACCGCGAGTGATTGAGCAAACAGTGCGTGAGACTTTGCCAGAGGGCTTCCAACGCAGCGAATTTCTGCTGGATCATGGCGCTATCGACATGATTGTTGACCGGCGTGAGATGCGCGCTCGCATCAGTAATATCCTCGCCATGCTTACACATCAGAGCCTAGCTATTGAACCCCAAAACAGAGAGTCCATGGTTTGATCCTGGCCGATCACCGGTCAGATCTCCTGCCAGTCAATCTATTAAGCAATGGTTTGTCCGTTTTGAGATTTAATACCCTTGATGAATGGCTAGCCTGGCAGCAGGCTCTACACTCGTGCGCCATCGAACTGGGGCTGGAACGAGTAGGCGACGTGGCCCGAAAGCTCGGCCTGCTCACTCCCTCACACCGGCTGATTACGGTAGCGGGTACTAACGGTAAGGGCTCAAGTGTAGCCATGCTTGAATCAATCCTGTGTGCCGCGGGTTACCGGGTTGGCAGCTATTCATCGCCGCATCTGCTGCGATACAACGAGCGAATCCGCCTTGATCGGATGAGTGTCAGTGATGACAGAATCTGCCAGGCCTTTGGCCGTGTGGATGACGCCAGAGGGGATACCAGCCTCAGTTATTTTGAATTTGGCACTTTGGCTGCCATGGAGATTTTTGCCGATAGCCATCTGGATGTGGTGATACTTGAAGTCGGCCTGGGAGGGCGCCTGGATGCGGTCAATATCCAGGATGCCGATGTCGCACTCATCACTGGAATCGCATTGGATCATACTGAATGGCTGGGCGCCGACAGAGATTCTATCGGCCATGAGAAGGCCGGTATAATGCGCCGGGGCAGACCGGCGGTCTGCAACGATAGCCAGCCGCCTGCGAGCATTCTTAACGACGCAGAAGTTACGGGAGCCACCCTCTATTGCGCTGACCGGGATTACCGTTACTCCACTAATGCGGATTCCTGGGACTGGTCATGTGCGGCCATGCGATTGGACAAGCTGCCTTTCCCCGCCCTGTTTGGCCCAATACAACTGCAGAATGCGTCGGGTGTACTCATGGTGCTATCGCTGCTTGTGGATCAGCTGCCGGCCAGCGTTGAAGATATTCATAACGGGCTTTCACAGGTGTCGTTGATCGGGCGATTTCAACGTGTGGGTTCCGAACCAGAAACCATTCTTGATGTGGCGCACAATCCGGATGGCGCCTCGGTCTTTGCGCGCAGTTTGACCAGCCTTCCCTTTAACGGTAAAACGCATGCCGTTTTTGCGGTACTGGCCGATAAGGATGATTATGGTATCGTAGAGGCTATGCGTGGAGTAGTGGATTACTGGAATGTTGCTGGTCTGTACTCCCCCCGTGCGCTGCCTGCCGAGGAGCTGTGTGCTCGCATGCAAACACACCTGGGTGAAGGAGCCAATCTCAGTTGTTTTGAGACTACTCAAGACGCCTATTTACATGCGAGCCAGTCTGCCGGGAGTGCAGACAGGATAATTGTCTTTGGCTCAGCGTTTACCGTCGCCGAGGTGTTGTCATTGATCGAGTAATCTCGCATTATAAGGTTCGGCGACTTAACTGTGTGGTTTAATCCGAACCTCTATCCTGCTAATAACCGTGGAAATTTCTTTGAAACAACGACTCATCGGCGCTGCTTTTCTTATCGCACTGGGCGTGATCTTTTTACCCATGCTGCTGGACGGCTCGGGACGTCGGGAAATGCTGGGTCTGGATATAAAAATACCGCCTGAACCCGA
>JBGTHR010000073.1:0-4117 GCA_041746095.1 Gammaproteobacteria bacterium
TGTGAGCTGCCAAGCATACAAGGCAGGAAGCTGATCAGTATTTTTATTGGCGGTGGCACTCCCAGCCTGTTTTCCCCCGAGGCTATTCAGCTTGTGTTGGAGGGCATCTTTTCGCGCTGTTCGGTGCAGCCTGATCTTGAGATCACCATGGAGGCCAACCCCGGTACCTTCGAGCAACAAAAATTCCACGAATTTCATGCCGCGGGCATCAATCGACTTTCAATAGGCGTGCAAAGTTTTAATGATGCCATGTTGAAGAACCTTGGACGCGTGCATGACGGCGTTGCCGCGGAGAATTCAGTAAGCATTGCCAGGCAGGCGGGATTTGATAATATTAATCTGGATCTGATGTTCGGCCTGCCCCGACAATCACTACTTGAGTCCATGCAAGACATACAGACAGCCATAGGCCTGCAGCCAAATCACATTTCGTATTATCAGCTGACGCTGGAGCCCAATACTCAGTTTCACGCTCAACCGCCACGCCTGCCCAATGATGAGAAGATCTGGCAAATGCAACTCAACGGCCAGAAAATTCTGGCGGCGAGCGGCTATACTCAATACGAGGTCTCGGCTTACTCTAAAACCGGCAGACGTTGCACGCATAACCTGAATTACTGGCAATTTGGAGATTACCTCGGGATTGGCGCGGGGGCGCACGGCAAGATTACGAATCTTGACAGCCAGTCGGTTACTCGGCGTAAAAAATACCGGCAACCCAAGCAATATATACGGAAGTCACACTCGGGATCAGTCGATGGCGACGAGCAAAAACTGACACAAGAGGATGTCATCCTGGAGTTTATGATGAACGCGATACGGCTGACGGAAGGGTTTCCAGAAGAGCTGTTCAGTCAGCGCGCAGGGCTACCTTTCAATCTGGTGAGAGGGGTTTTGGAAAGGGCAAAAGCCAAAGGCCTGATCTTAAGTCAGGGAAACATTATTCAGGCCTCTCCGCAGGGTGAGCAATATCTGAATGACCTGTTATTGGAGTTTATGCCGGAACATGGCTGAATTGATTACATCGGTCGATATACAGTGCCCATATTGTGGTGAACGATTGGATTTGATGATCGATTGTACGGCCGGCAGTCAAACCTATTATGAAGACTGCCAGGTATGCTGCTCTCCCATTGAGGTATCCGTAACCGTCGATGCCTGTGGCAATTTATCACGTGTCACATCAAAACGTGACTCGGATTAATGGTTTTCACGTGTAACTGTGTCAGTAATGTGACACTTTCACGTTGCCCGCCGCACATTTATGCACAGTTGTGTTGCGAGTATTAAATACGTTAGAAGCTAATCGTGGGCTACTTGAGGCTTTTAGTATTCGTTATATTTCAATCATTAAAAACAATAGGTTAAATTACTGGTGGTTTTTTGACCAAGTTAATAAAACTGTCATATTAATGGCCTTTCAGCTCAGTCGCAGGGAATAATCCACAGTTTTATCCACAGAAAATGTGGATAACCGACTAATCTCATAGCAGTCAGCTACTTAATCCATTGTTTTTGACTTTACATTAACTTACAAAGCTAAACGTTCGACTAGGGATTAATGCTTGCTGAATGATCACATGTTGCGTATCATTCTCACCACAAAATTTCCATCCAGGCAACAAAAATGAAAGCAGATATTCACCCGAATTATCATTTAGTGAAGGTAACCTGTAGTTGCGGTAATACCTTTGAAACTCGCTCGACCTACGGTTCAGATTCACTGAATCTGGATGTCTGTTCCCTATGCCATCCCTTCTATACGGGCAAACAAAAAATCCTTGATACGGCTGGCCAGGTCGATAAATTTCGCCGTCGTTACAATCGCCAGTAAATTTATAGCACCTGATGTCGCACATCAGGCAGGCACTCTTGCAGCAGGTCAGCCCAGTATCACATTACCTGCTGAGTGAGGCGCGTTGGATCATTTGTTTTTTTTGTAGCTTAGCGCATTTTTATCCTGAGCTGCCTGTCCTTGTGGACATTGCCCTGTAGCCAAAGTGTGCTAACGTCCAGCAGGTTAAGGCCTCTCGTTACCCTACCATATACACAGAGATCAAGGCGTATTTCTCCGTTGATATTCCAGCAAGCAAACAGTCTGGCTTGAGTACTGTTTACTCGAAAATTTAATGTGTGTTGCTGATGCGTATCTCGTCGATACGAGTATCTATGTGTTCCGCGCCTGGCATAGCCTGCCTAGCACAATCATTGACGCTATAGGCCGACCAGCCAATGCGGTTTGCGGATTTACTGACTTCGTGGCGAGATTATTGGATGAGCTGCGACCACAACAGATTGGTTTTGCATTTGACGTCAGCCTGACTCGCTCATTCAGAAATGAAATTTATCCACTCTATAAAGCGAATCGCGATCCCGCTCCTGAGGAGCTTAAACTCCAGTTCAGAGCCTGCCGTGAGTTTCTGCAGACATTGGGTCTCGCAACATTCAGCAATGATTGTTACGAGGCGGATGACCTGATTGGCACGCTGGCCAGACAGGTCCGTATTGAAGGTAATGGGGTACATATTCTTACCGCCGACAAGGATCTTGCCCAGTTGTTAGAGGTCAATGATAGCTGGTGGGATTACTCACGCGACATACGACTGGATTGTGCAGGCATTAAGAATAAGTTCGGAGTCAGGCCAGACCAAATCGCAGATCAACTGGCAATTGCAGGTGACAAGGTAGATAACATTCCGGGCGTGCCAGGTATCGGCATGGCAACGGCGGCCAGGTTGCTAAAACGATTCAAAAGCCTGGAAAATCTGCTACAGAATATCCCTGCGATTGGGTGCATGAATACACGTGGGGCAAAGCGTTTACAGAGTCTGGTCGATGAACATCAGGAAACGATCCGCCTCTCCAGGCTACTCACCGGAATACAGTGTAATGTTGAGTTACCTTGTCCAGTCGATCTGCGCTGTCGGCCTATATTCAGCCCTCAGCTCGATGATTTGTTCACTCGGCTCAATTTCAGTGCCGAACGAAAAGGCCGTTGGGACAGGCTGCTGAATGGATTACAAAAGACTACTTGAAAAGAGTCCGTAAAGTTACTTTGCGCAGGCAATGGTTGGGAAGTTTTTCAGGGAATTGCTTTCAATATGATATTTAATGTCTTTTAGAATCGATGCAGGCAGCGCGCGGTCGTCGTCGCTTTTGTAAAGCGAGAAATTCTTGGCCGTTCTTATTATAACCTTGACGGCCACGCCACCTTGTTCGTCCTTGAAATAGACGCCTGAAACAATATTCCAGTTGGCGCCACTAGCACCTTGTTCTCCACGCACTGCGCCATCTTTCAATTCCGCTGTCTGCACGGCAAAATTATTCTTGCTTAAGGCATATTTGGCAGCTGGGAAGACATCCATGGGCGAGGAGCCCAGAAATACTACACACTCCTCATACTGGTTGTTGGCAATATTCCAGTCACTGTTCCTGCCAGAGTACTTGACCTGTTTCTCGCTGGACGGAAGATTGGAAATCGATGCGCATGAGGTTGCCAGTAGGGCCACTAAAATTACGAGCGTGCATGAGCGTTTGTTGAGAGAGGATTTCATGGCTATTTTCAAATTGAGTTATATCTGACCGTAATAGAACCGGCATATAGATTAGAGTATATGCGCATTCGTCAGTATTGTAGTACATGTGAATTCAAATTTAGCAGACTCTGGATTCTGTGATCTCTTGGATCCATTACGAGCTATTGCATGATGCGAATATTGACTCTTTTCTTTGAATATGCTCGTTTTGTTTAACAAACCGTACCTTGTGCTTTGTCAGTTTACTGACCAGCAAGGCCGTTCGACGCTATCCGACTATATTCCAATCAAGGATATCTATGCGGCCGGGCGCTTGGATCGTGACAGTGAAGGCCTGCTGGTCCTGACCGACGATGGCAGACTGCAAAACCGCATTACGGAACCGCAATACAAGTTAAGCAAAACCTATTGGGTGCAGGTCGAGGGTTGTGTCAGTGACGCATCGCTTGACAGGCTAACAACGGGACTCAAGCTCAACGATGGAATGACGCAACCAGCAACGGTAAAGCAGATCGAGATGCCCGCACAGTTATGGGATCGGTCGCCTCCAGTGAGGTTTCGCAAAACAATCCCCACGCAAT
>JBGTHR010000074.1:0-3130 GCA_041746095.1 Gammaproteobacteria bacterium
CTATGGTTGATTGCCCTGATCGATCTGCATAAGTGTTCGGCCGCCAATTAAAATAACGACTTGTGGCTATGTTGTTTGACATCCCTGATCTGAAGCCCGTTTTACATTCGTATGATGCATAAGGCCTTTGATCCCCCTCCCAGGGTTTGGGTTCTGCTGGGCAAAGGTAAAGGAGGAAATGGTCAGATGATCAGTCTGGCTAAGTCTCTGGGCTGGCCCTTCGAGACTTATCAACTGGTACACAATCCGCTGAACCTGATTCCCAATTTGCTGCTTGGTGCGACCGATGTCACGCTCAATAAAAAAAAATCCGCACCACTTAAACCACCCTGGCCAGATCTGGTGATTGCAGCATCGCGGCGCAGCACGCCAGTGGCGTTGTGGATACGCGAACAATCCGGGGGACGGACAAAACTAGTCCATTTGCTGCATGTGCAGGCGCCGCTTTCCTGGTTTGACCTGATCATTACTACCCCTCAATACCGGATACCTGAGCGAGCCAATGTGTTGCACAATACCGGGCCACTCAATCAGATCTCATTGTCATCGGAGATGCAGACTGAGGCATGGCGGCAACGTTTTAAAGACCTGCCTCGGCCTTACACTCTAATGCTGGTTGGTGGTAACAGTTCATCATATGACTTTGATTCGGCCACGGCCAAACGATTGGGCCAGGCGGCAAGCCGCGAAGTCATGCAGCGTGGTGGAGCAATGCTTGTGAGTAATAGCCCACGGACTCCGGCTTCCTCGTCCGATGCGCTACAGCAAGCTTTAGAGTGCCCACATTATTTTTATCGCTGGAAACCGAATGATAAAGACAATCCCTACAGTATTTTTTTAACGCTTGCGGATGACTTGATCGTCACAGCCGATAGCGCCTCGCTGCTGGCCGAGGCCTGTCAGACGGGGAAACCAGTTCAGGTATTTGAATGGGAGACTAAAAATAGAAACGCCAGACATAGCCATCAATCGGCCAGCAAGTCGAAGGATAAATTCCTGGCGAAAATCAGAACACGGATATTTGAGGCGTTGGTATATTATGGTCTGTTGAAACCCAGGCGGGATTTTGCAGCCTACCATGAAGCATTCATGGCCCGTGGTCTGGTTACAGTGTTAGGCAGTAGTCCCCAGAGTATCAAGCGTCAACCGCTGGATGATATGCAGCGAGCCATCAAGCGGATACATGCCTTGTTTAACGATCATACGATATCAAATCAGCGGATCAAATCTCATGACTGAAAGATTGCCTCTTGTGCTGTCACTTGTGTTTTTTACACTAGTTAGCGGTGGCCTGATTCTCACACATGCCCTGCTCGGTACTGATTTAAGTCCGGTGATTTCAGAGGATGGAATTATCGAGATGCTGAGTGTGGTTTTGTGGCTGATTGTTTTTGCAGGTTGTCTGATCATGGCCATAAGTAATAGCGGCAACCGTATCAACTGGCTGCTGGGTGGAGTTATTGTGCTCCTGTTTGCCATGCGTGAGCTTGATGCACAGAAATGGTTGATCGGCTGGAATATTGGGAAACCGGCAAGCTACTGGGATGCCGGGATTCCACTTAATCAGAGAATATTAATCGCCATGTTTGTCGTGCTACCGGCAATGATTGCGATACTGCTCTTTATTTACCGCATGTGGAGCCAATACATTCAGACCTGGTCATACCGTGTCGCGTGGAAACATGATTTAGTGTACTGGCTGATCATGCTGATTGTGAGCACGCGACTGGATAAGTTTCATCACTACATGCCAGCACTAGGTCTTGATCCCAGATACCATTATATTTTTCTGGTTATGGAAGAAGTGTTGGAAATGATACTCGCCCTATATGTGTTGCTGATGCTGTTATCACTCTGGTTTCGCCGCCGAGTTGAATAGCGATGAGTAATAAAGTCACATTTTCAAGTCGATCAATACTGGCTCTGATCATATCACTGGTGATTATTGGGCTGCTGATCCTGGGGGATCTGGTCGAGGATGTGATGCATGGTGAGACTTTTCGGCATCTGGCTGTTGAATTTTCACCTTTTTTCCTTGTGGTGTGTGTGATTGCGATGCTCAGCTGGCGTCTTATCAAAGCCACCCAATTTGCCCATGAAAAAGCGGAAAAGCTTACCAAGGATCTGACTGCGAGCCGAGAGGATGCGGTTAAATGGAGGGCGGAAGCGCAGACCTACATTGATGGACTGAGCGCCAGGATTGCCACTCAATTTTCGTGTTGGGGTCTTACTCCCGCTGAAAAGGAGGTCGCACTGTAGCTACTCAAAGGCTATAGTCATAAAGAGCTGGCGAAAATGCGCAATATCAGTGAGGCAACCGCCAGGCAACAGGCGCGCGCTGTTTATCGAAAAGCAGGTCTTGCTGGCCGTCATGATCTCGCAGCATTTTTCCTTGAAGACCTCGTTTTACCGAATGTAGTTTGATATAGATAACAGCTATGTCGCCTCACTTTACACTTGAGTGAAATCATAGCGCCTCAAGCACTTAATATGCGCCAGGGTTACTGCAATCTCCATCTCCTCATTATTGTTTTCAAACCGAGTTAAACGCGTTGGAATTCAGCAAATACCAGTGGCGGCGATGACGCAGACCCATATCAATGGATTCCTGCGCATTAAAACACGGGCTCATTACTTTATCGCTGACCAGCAACCAGCGATTCTCAGAGAGAGTGGCCCACTGAATAGCTAACTGGGCTTCTTTCAACGAGGACAGGGAAAACCCGAACGTCTTGACCGGACTTTTTGCTTCCAGCACCAGCTGTTCTTTCCAGTCAACCAGACCCAATTCAGCCATGGGCCCTAATCGTTCATGTATAGCCGCCATAAACGGCGCTGCGGAACGCACCGGGTTTAGCAGTTGGTAACCCCACCATCCATACAACAGCCAGCTACAGCAGAAAAATGCCACGAGACCGACTAGCGGATTTCTGCGCATGGTGAATGCGACGATCACTAGCCCTGTAATTCCTGTTACGGCCAGCAGTGGCCAGGGGTCGAGTAGATAATTTTTCAGCAATTCTTCACCCAGATGAGTGACCAGCATTCCGTAAACCAGGGCAAATCCAAGCAGCGACATCGCCAGCAGTAATGTACCTGCCGTCGCCATTCGCCGGATGTTCCTGTCTCG
>JBGTHR010000075.1:0-3283 GCA_041746095.1 Gammaproteobacteria bacterium
CGGACCCATTCCATTATTTCGAAGTGGTTTGCGGTGTAAAATGCGTCTCTTATTGGGGTACGGCTTTATCATTTGCTCATTGGTTGAAATTAAAGTAAATGCAGTTAACTCTCGTAAATACAAATCGAAAGCCGATCTTCCTTCTTGATTTAAATCGGGTAATTGTGAATGCCTTATGATGAAAAACACTCTGTATTTTGCTGCGGCTGCGGTGTTTGAGATAGCGGGTTGTTATACATTCTGGATGTGGTTGCGGCTGGATAAAAGTGCGTTATGGTTGATTCCCGGTCTGGTCAGTCTGGTGTTGTTCGCGATTATATTAACGCGACCCGAGGCTCAGTTTGCCGGTCGCGCCTATGCGGCATACGGCGGTATATATATCGTTGCATCACTGATATGGCTGAACATAATAGAACATGCGCGTCCTTCCCCCGCAGATGCCGTTGGTGTCGTGCTTTGCCTGCTTGGCGCTGGGATTATTATGGCGGGTTATCGCAGTCCTCAGTTGTAATCAGTCAATATAGAATAATGAACTTTTAGAGATATAGTGGTTCAATCATAACAGCCTTGTTGTTTGATTAACGCTGATTTGTCGAGTAAGGTGCGCAACAGCCATGCAACGTCTACTGCCCCAGTTTTTGATTGTATTGATTCTGTTCGCAGGATTCGTTTCCGCTGTGGATGCATATATTTTGCATGCCAATGTTGATCACAACAGTTGCGATGGCGCCTCAGTTTTCGATAACGATCAATCGCAACCTGAGCCCTTGCACGGCGGACTCGATGAACACGGCTGCTGTCATGCCGCCGCACATTTTATGGGGTTTGCTCCAGCAATTCAGTCGCTGACTTTCAATACCCGTACGAGTTTGGCCTTCTTCAAAGCACCTATTGAAAGTTCGAATACTTCCAAAATACCCACACCTCCTCCCCGAAGCTGAATCCTGTTTCTACCGCACCCATTAGTGTGCGGATCTTGCGCGTGATGAGTACGCTTCGTCACGTGAACGTATCAATGTCGAATTCAGGATTCATAGCATGTTGCACAGACTATCCGTCTGGGCCGTATTCGTTGTCTGTCTGTTTGTCAGTGATCTTTTTGCTGCGACCCAACAGTCTGCCCATCAGTTTGAAATAACGTCCCCATCATCTCGAACAGCTTCGCCTGCAATGGCTGAGTTTGTCGAGGAAGTTGTTAATAAGAATCCTCGTGTACAAGCCGCCCGGTCTGCGTTAGACGCCTCGCTGGCAAGGGAACGCGCAGCCGGTCGGCCGCTCTACAATCCGGCACTGGAGCTGGATACGGAAAACACCGTTACTGAAGACACCACACTCGGGTTAAGTCAGACCATTGACTGGGGCGACAAGCGCGATGCGCGCACTCAGGTGGCTTCGTTCGAACTGGCAGGGATTCGTGCTGAACTTGCCGGTGCGCGCCTGGCGTTGGGCGCGGAGCTTTTATCCGCCCTCGGGCAATATCAGGCGGCACTTGAACTGGAACGGTTGACGGGCCGACGCGCCGACCTGATGCAGGATTTTTCTGCACTCGGCGAGCAACGTTATCGGGCCGGTGACCTGGGGCAGGTGGATCTTGAACTCGCACGGCTCGCCGCGATTGAAGCGAAGCTGCGGCAGGCCCAGACCAAAGCGACCTTGTCCGAGGCCGAGCAGTCATTGATTGCTGTAGTCGGTGAGTCCCGTTCGAACTGGCCTGCATTGACTACAGACCTGCCGGTATTAAATCTAGCTGAGACTGATATTGATAATTACCTGATGAAACTGCCCGCCGTGCAAGCTCAACTGGCCCGAGTGGCTGCCGCTAAGGCGATCATTCAATTGAGGGCCAGAGAGCGCAAGCCCGACCCGACCATCAGCTTGCGCGGTGGACGCGAAGAGGATGAGAACCTGGTGGGGCTGTCGCTTTCCGTTCCGCTGTTTGTGCGCAATTCCTTTCGCGCCGAGGTCGATGCCGCCAGTGCTGATCTTATCGCGACCGAACGAAACAGCCAGGATGCCTATCGGCGGGCGCGTGCGCAGCTGGTCTCGGCGTCAGGCCGCTACCGGCTGACGCGCGAGGCCTGGGTCGATTGGCAACAGTCCGGTCAAACCAGCCTCGATCAACAGACTGAGCTACTGCAACGCATCTGGCGTGCAGGAGAACTCGGCACCACGGACTATCTGGTTCAACTCAATCAGGCCCTGGCCACACAAACCAGCGCGATCGAATTGCTGGGCAGTCTCTGGCAGGCGTGGTCCGACTGGCTGGCCGCTGCAGGCCAGCTGGACCCATGGTTAGGTACGTCCCGATAACACTTGTCTGCAGGAGAATCGTAAATGAAATACAACCATACATGGACAGCGTTGCTGCTCCTGGTGTTGATGGCAAGACCGGCTATATCCGTGAATGATAATGAACAGGAAGCTCGGGACAATGAGGAGGAAGAAAGCACACTCACGCTAAGCAGGGCGGAACAGGAATCCGCCGGTATCGTCACGGCCAGGGTTGAAAGTCGCGCCTTGGGTGAGGAGATTACTGCACCTGGTGAGGTCTTCATCAACTCATATCAATCCGCCCAAGTGACACCCCGGATCGATGCGCAGGTCGTCAAGCGGCATGCTCACTTGGGTGAACAGGTTAAGCAGGGACAGCCGTTAGTGACGTTGTCCAGTGTGGAGATGGCCAAGGCCCAGGGTGATCTGGTGGTGGCAACGCGTGAATGGCAGCGTGTGAAGGAGCTGGGTGCAGAAGTCGTCTCCGCCCGGCGTTATGTCGAGGTGCAGGTGGCGCAGCAGCAGGCCTATGCCAGAGTAGCTGCGTTCGGCATGACGGAGACACAGATTAGCGGTCTGCTGAAAGACAGTGACGCCTCCAAAGCGACCGGAGATTTTGATCTTTTGGCCCCGCAGCAGGGTACGGTAATTGCCGATGATTTTGTTTTGGGCCAGATGGTCTCGCCCGGGGACAATGTTATTCGAGATAACTGACGAGAGCACGCTGTGGGTAGAGGCGCGCCTACCATCGCAGGATGCATCGCGTGTGGATATTGGCGCACAGGCCAGAGTCAGCGCTGATAGTAAGACCTGGCTGGATGGCCAAGTGGTACAGGTGCGTCACCGGCTTGATGAAGCGACCCGAACCTATCCGGTGCGCATTGAAATCAATAAACCTGAAGACCGGTTGCACCCCGCCCAATTCGTTACGGTGGCATTACAGACCTCTGCGGGTGAGCCGGTTCTCGCGGTCCCGCGAGAGGCCGTGGTGCTGATCGACGGTGCGCCGGCC
>JBGTHR010000076.1:0-5022 GCA_041746095.1 Gammaproteobacteria bacterium
ACACTAACAAGACTTTAAGGCATCCAGCCTTGCTGGGTTTCGACCGTAGCACGATTAATCAGGACGATGTCGTTACCTCTGATCTGGAGTCAATCAATATTTCCAGCGCTGGTATTCTCACGGTTATAGAAAAAGAGGGGATCACACCTCTGGTTTATTCCAGTGATCAGGCCGTGGCTCTGGAGTCTTACCAGTTTGAGAATCTCCCCGATCCCTCGGTGCTCTTTAATGATTTTCATGCGACGGGCGAAGTCTATCCGATTGCGTTGCGAATCAGTAAGAATCTGAAGACGGCGTTTCCTGATGGACGCCCTGCCGATGATGGAGCAGCAAAGAATAATGGCGAAGACGAGGAATCCGACGACGAAAACCAGACGGCGTCAGACACGCATCTGAATGAATCGATAAAGCCCGCCAATATCATTCTTGTCAGCGATACGGATATTTTAAGGGACAATCTATGGGTGCGTGTGCAGGACTTTTTTGGTCAGAAGGTCTTTCAGGCGTGGTCGGATAATGCAAATTTTGTGGCTAACGCCATCGATAATCTGGCAGGCAGTAGTGACTTGATAAGTATCCGCAATCGCGCCAGTTTCACGCGGCCATTTGAGCGGGTCGAAGAATTAAGGCGGCGTGCTGACGAAAAATTCCGCAGCAAAGAACTGGAATTGCAGCAGCGGCTTGATGAGACCGAGAAGAAACTCACCGAACTTCAGTCAAGCAACAGCGAGGAGAATGCCCAGTTGCTGAGTGCGGAACAACAGAATGAATTTAACCGGTTTCAAGAGCAGAAGCTGGTCATACGTAAAGAGCTGCGTAATGTCCGTCATCAGCTGGATAAGGATATCGAACAATTAGGCACAGTATTAAAAGTGATCAACATTGGTCTGATGCCGCTGGTTATAGCGATCTTCGCGATGGTCCTGGGGTTGTTCAGGCTACGCAGACAGGGTAAAAGGGCATGAAGACAAAACACCTTTTAATGCTCGTTGCTATCCTGGTGGCAGTCATTCTGCTGAGTATATGGTTGCAGCGTGAGCGGACAATCAGCAGCGAGGCTGTCAATCTTAGCCTGCTGGCGCCCGAACTGACCGATGGGATCAATAATGTTGAGGCGATACGCATAGTAAAGCCAGGTAACAAGACCGTGATTTCCATTGTGCGTATTGATGATGGCTGGATGGTGAAAGAGAAATATGATTATTCCGCCAATGTCGGAAAAATTCGCGAATTGCTGTTACAGCTCTCTTTGGCCAAAATTATCGAGCAGAAGACCTCTAATCCAGATCTCTACAAGCGTTTAGGTGTTCAGGACATCGAAATAGAAAATGGGGATTTACAGGCCAATCAACTGGAGATTGATGGACTGGCGGAACCTGTTCGTCTAATCATTGGAGGCGCCCCAGCCGATACCGCGGATGCAACCTATGTGCGCCGTGCCGGAGAGGCGGCTAGCTGGCTCATCAATACGTCTGTAGATGTCGATGACGATCCCTTGAACTGGCTGGATCGAACGGTTATCGATGTGCCACCTGAACGCGTGTACCGAATATCGATAAGTCCTAAAGATGGTGTGCAGGTAGTATTGCAAAAAACCTCATCCGATGAATCCGAATTCGCGCTGCAAAATATTCCTCAAGGTCGAGAACAATCCTCCGGCTTCATGAGTAATTCAGTCGCCGCAGCGATAGCCGGATTGAGTTTTGACGATGTGGCGCCTGCATCTCAGGTTGCGATTGCGGAAAATAGCCAAGGATCCATCAGTTATGAAACCTTTGATGGATTAGTAATCAATGCTGAATTGTTCGTACATCAGGATGTTAATTATGCGCGCTTTAATGTCAGTACAGATTCCGCTCTCGCGAAACAATTAGAACAGGGAGGAGAAGCCTTAGCTATTGAAGAAGTCGAAAAACAGGCTGCCGCGCTCAACAAAAAACTCTCTGACTGGGCCTATGTGATACCTGCTGTTGCCTATGAGTCCATAACAAAATCACTTGAGGATTTCCTGACTCCAGTTGAGGGGAAGTCGGGAGAGAATAAAACGGATCCTGGGGGAACAGCGCCGCCGCCTTGATTTAGTTGTGCTGTAAAGCAGTCATTGTAGGATTCTGAGTTTACCAACGCCTTCTGTTTCAGTCAGATATTCCTAGTGTGTTCAGACACTATGCTTTAGAGCGTTTTCTTGTTGGCTGGATAATTAGGATACAGTGAAAAAGCTTGCGCATTAAAATCGGTATGCCAAACACATCTTGAGATAAGCGTTAACCATTTGACGGTTAATCGTCCCCGCTAATCTGCATTTCTTCAGATTGACATTGATTAAAATCGGGCAGGTGTAACAATTCGGACATTTGTCGTATGATGCTTTTCATACTGGCATTTAGACTTGGTGGAACTATCGCCAATAACATTAATAATACATATTCAATAATGAGGGAAGCCATGCATAAGATGATCTTGAGTAGAACGGTAATTATGGTGCTTGTGGTCAGCATTATGAATCTGGGGTTTCCGGTATCTGCTTATGCCGGGCTGATTGGCGCCGGGCAGATGATTGCATCCCAGGAACGGGAAGCCACGATAGCGCGCATCAACAATGCCCTGCATTCAGAGCATGTTAAGCATGCGATGATCAGTCTGGGAGTGGATGCGCAAGACGTGCAAACCCGCCTTGCCGGCCTTACGCAATCCGAGCTGCAGCAAATCGATCAGGAAATCAAAAATCTACCCGCTGGTGGATCAGTGTTGATCATCATCGGCGCTGTGTTTCTAGTATTGCTGATTCTGGAATTGGTTGGAATTACCGACGTTTTTTCCAAGATATGAGATCGACATGATGCAGACTAAAGCAAATCTTAGCTGGACTACTGATGACGTAAATTAGTACAGAGAACGCCTACAGGGCTAATATATTCTTCGCAGAAATCTCTAATTTCGCCCTGTAGGCATACATAACATATTGAATGCGCCTGACAGCGCTCCGCTTATACTATTTGTTACCTGATGAGCGCTACTTGGATCTCATCGAACTGTCTAAGATTTTTTGTTAGGCACAGTCCCTTGCTGGTATTATTAGTAGCTTCACTACTAATCTATTTGACCGGCAAACACATACAGGAACATCTGGAATATCAGCGTCAGGCTATAGTGTCGGGGCAATGGTGGCGGCTCATATCCGCACATCTCGTGCATTTGAACTTCTTGCATTTACTGATGAATGCCGCTGCCCTGGTTGTGATATGGAGATTGGTCACGCCAGCTATGAGTCTCAAACGTTGCTGGATAGTAATCATTATATCCATGCCGGGAATCTCGCTTCTGTTAATTCTGCTGAACCCTAATCTGGACTGGTATGTCGGATTATCCGGAGTGTTACACGGTCTCGCAGTTGCTGCGGCGTATAATCTCTTAACACAAAAGCATAGAATACTTTCGATTTCGCTGCTTTCAGGTCTGATTATCAAACTGTTTTTAGAGCAGAGTGATGGTAGTCCGGTGTCAGTCAGTGCGGGTTTGATCGGTGGACAGGTCGTTGTAGACGCGCATTTCTACGGGGCTCTTATTGGGGCTATAGTGGTCGCTGTTTTCTGGATGATGGATTTGCAGCGTTGCAAAAACCATATCTGAAAACATATACGCAGCAAGAGAGTTCAAATCTGCTCGGCCTGAAGTGCTGCATTGCCTGTGTAATCACCTGGCGCCATGTTAATCAAGTCTTGTCTGGCTGCATCAGGTAAGTCAAGCCCATCAAGAAAGGTCTTCAGAGTATTGGCGTCAATGCGTTGGCCGCGGGTTAACGCCTTGAGCTTTTCGTATGGCTGCTCAATGCCATAGCGCCGCATGACTGTCTGTATAGCTTCACCCATGACCTCCCAGTTTCTGTCAAGTTCTGAGCGCAGATATTCTTCGTTCACCGCGAGTTTTCCCAGCCCTTTGAGGATGGACTGGTACGCGATGACTGAGTGTGCGATGCCAACGCCCAGATTGCGCATGACGGTGGAGTCTGACAGATCACGTTGCCATCGTGAGATAGGCAGCTTGGCGGAGAGGTGTTCGAACAAGGCATTGGCGATACCCAGATTACCCTCGGCATTTTCAAAGTCTATCGGATTGACCTTGTGTGGCATGGTCGAAGATCCCACCTCGCCAGCAACAGTGGTCTGTGTAAATACACCCATGGCGATGTAGCCCCATATATCGCGGTTGAAGTCGATCAGTACGGTGTTCAGACGGCTGATGGCCTGAAAAAGCTCAGCGATATAGTCGTGGGGTTCTATCTGCGTAGTATATGGATTCCATTCAAGTCCCAGCGATTCGATAAACTGCTGCGCATGCTGCGGCCAGTCGATTTCTGAATAGGCTGCAAGATGTGCGTTGTAATTGCCCACTGCGCCGTTGATTTTGCCGAGTATCGGCGTGTCCTGTATATACTGGTATTGACGCCTGAGACGGTAAACCACATTGGCCATCTCTTTACCCAGTGTAGTCGGCGAGGCGGGTTGACCGTGCGTCCTGGCTAACATGGGTATATTGGCAAAATCATGCGCCATCCTTGTCAGTACCGTAATCAGTTCTTCAATGGCCGGTGATAGCGCTTCTTTCCTGCTGGCATTTAGTATTAGCGCATAAGACAGGTTATTTATATCCTCCGATGTGCAGGCAAAATGCAGGAATTCGCTAACGGATTTCAACTCTGCATTATCGGCGAATTGCTCCTTGAGATAGTATTCGACAGCCTTGACATCATGATTGGTGTGGCGCTCGATATCTTTTATCCGCTGCGCATTCCCGACATCAAATGACTGCAAAATACTGGCAAGATAATCATCGGCATTTTGTGAAAGCCGGGGAATTTCAGCTATTCCAGGGTGAGCCGCCAGCGATTGCAGCCAACGAATCTCGACTTCTATCCGATAACGAATCAGCCCATATTCGCTGAAGTAACTGCGTAACTGCTGTGTCTTGTTTCCATAGCGCCCATCCACAGGTGAAATGGCGGTGAGTTCGGTCAGATTCATT
>JBGTHR010000077.1:0-4740 GCA_041746095.1 Gammaproteobacteria bacterium
GGCAGCGGTAGTGACTGTTATCGGCCTGCTTGTACTCCGTCTCATGCGGGTCCTGGAGGGTTGGAGCACATCCCTTAAAAAGAAAGATTGATCAATTCTCGGGCAGAATACTCACTGATCTGCATTCCCCGCTTGAAAGAAACGTTAAATAATCATCAAGTATCTGCTGGTGGTCAAAGGCCATCGGCAGGTTATGCGTTCGAATATCGACCACACGCACATCTTTTGCATCATCGCCCGCTTTCGGCAGGCCTGTACCGCAGGCTACATATACGGCGCTCACTGTATGACCTCGAGTGTCCCGCAGAGGATCAGAATAACAGCCCAGCAGGACTTCGAGCTTGACATCAAGACCGGTCTCCTCTTTCGCCTCTCGTATCGCTGCCGCTTCCAGGGTCTCGCCAACATCCACGAATCCACCGGGCAAGGCCCAGCCATAAGGGGCATACAGCCGATCAATCAATACCACTGAATTTCTGTCTCCCTCATCCAGGTAGATGATTGTGTCGGCTGCCAAGGATGGAGTCTTAGGACGCGGCATTAGTGCATTAATTTAACACAATGAATTTTATAAAAGCCATGACTGCTAATCCTTTCTTATAAACTGGCGAATCTTATGGCGCTGGCGTTTTGTAGGCCGACCTTGTGCCTGTGGAATCATGTTATTTAGCAGACGGCGTTGTTCAATCTCAAGTTCGCGCTTCTCCCGGCTGACCTCAGTTTCGGCATAGAGCTTCTGAGCCTCAATGGCAGGCCCGCGTCGCCTACTCACACACAGAACCGTCACCGTCATGCGCTGTTGTCCACGGGTCACAGAAACCACATCACCGACATACACTGAGCGGGACGGCTTTACTCGATCACCATTGATGTGCACCTTACCACCCTGCACTGAATGAGTCGCCACCGCCCGCGTCTTGAAGAAGCGTGCGGCCCATAACCATTTATCCAAACGGATAGAATCTGTATTGTGTGTTGTCATAATGACATATTTGATCGAGACATTCTTAAACCACGCAACGGATATTACTATGAAACTTGAACTTGTCAGCTTTAAACTCTGCCCATTTGTTCAGCGCAGCGTCATCACCCTCAACCACAAAAACGTTGACTACACTATCACCTACATCGAACTGGATAATCCGCCTCAGTGGTTTCTGGATATATCGCCGATGGCTAAAGTCCCGGTGCTCAAGATAGATGACCGGCACGTTTTATTTGAGTCAGCCGTTATCAACGAGTATCTGGATGATGTTACGCCCGTTACTCTCAAACCTGATGACCCATTGCAACTCGCACAAAACCGCGCCTGGATCGAGTTTGGGTCTGCCTGTATCGTTGATCAATATATCCTGGGCATGAAGAAAGAACAGTCTGAGTATGAACAACAGCTGGACAAAACCCTGAAAAATCTCGATGTGCTGGAAAAGCAACTTGGCGACGGCCCCTATTTCAACGGCGATCACTTCTCACTGGTGGACGCGGCCTATGCGCCGTTGATGATGCGTTATGACATTCTGAATCGATATACAGCTTTATTCGATAACAAGAGATTCCCGCGTTTACTGGCCTGGTCTAAAACAATACTCGCCATGGGCGCGGTGAAAACTTCAGTAGTGGAAGACTTTGAGGTGCTGTTCTATAACATGTTGAAAAAGAATGACGGTTATGTAGCCAGGGTTGTTAACGCCTAGAAGCTATCATGATTTAAATGACTGCTTTAGAGTGAGGGGGTATTTTGCGCTAGTGATTCTGAGTGGAGCAGCCATCCAGAACTTACAGTAAAACCTGCTTAGTAAATGGCCGCACGATTTTCAATGTGGATTTATCGCTTGATTCATATCAATGCCACAGCAAATAATCAATGCTAGTGTAATGAAACTATACATTCCGAATCAGGAGTAATGCATGCGCGTTTTAATCCTCCAGCTGATCGCAGCTGTTACGATCAGCCTTCTCAGTTCGACGGTATACGCAGGGCTGCTGGGACAACTTCTTGGCTCCGCCGCTTCTCCTGTTCCAGTCAGTCAAACTCCGATAGCCAGCAGCACATCCGATCCCTCTGTCAGGATACGCCAGGTCGCATTCGAAGTTAAAAATGTTAACAGATCGCTGATTTTGTGCCTTGCGGATGGCAAGACTTATACTATTCGTGGCCAGATAGTCTCACCAGTCGGCAACACTGAACCCACGGCAACACTGTATTTGCATGGGCTTGGTTACGGCAATTTTTTCTGGCGGTTTAATGCTGTGGCAGGCCTTAATTATGCCGTCGAGCAGGCCAGGCTGGGTCATACTTCTGTCGTTATAGACCGTATCGGTTACGATACCTCTGACCACCCCAAAGGCCTGAAAACATGTATCGGCGCACAGGCCGATATCGCCCACCAGATTGTCAATCAGTTACGCAGCGGAAGCTACACTGTGGATCAGGGGAACCCCAGACAGTATCAGCGAATCGCGCTTGCCGGGCATTCCGCAGGTGGCCTGATAGCCCAGGTTACGGCCTATTCGTTTGGCAATGTCGATGCGCTGGCAGTAATATCTTATGGTGATCTCGGTGCATCCATCAATACTCTGTCTGCGGTAACCGAAAGCCTGTTGATCTGCGCCCTGGGAGGGCAACCAGCCGAGCCAGGGCAGCCTTCTGGTTATGCATTTTTTGGGCAGACAGAGGCGGCTTTTCAATCTTTGCATTTCTTCGATGCCCAAGCTGAAGTACTGTCGGTCGCCACTGCGCTACGAAACCGCGATCCGTGTGGTGATTTTGCCTCTCTGGCCACAGGAATCGCACTGGATGCCATTCGAATTGGCAGTATCGATGTCCCGGTATTGGTAGTGTGCGGAAATGAGGACGCAGTATTCCCACCACCCGCCTGCCAGGTACAGTCCAAACTGTACATCGGCACAACAGATTTAACCACTTCTTTTATTGATGGCATTGGACATGCAATTACCCTGGAAACACGAGCGCCTGTGTTTCGCGGGATTATCTCGGAATGGCTGACACAAAGAGGATTTTAAATTACCTCGGATTCCTTCTCGGGAAATGATCCATCCCGGCATCCAACACAGAGTTACTGACGGGGTCATTCATACCTGACTGCGTATTCGGTCAAGATCACCTCGATAACTGAACTTGAGTTGTTGGTCAGCAACCGGCATGCTTTGTGATATGACTATAAATAACTTTCATCCCGCAGTAAGGCGATGGTTTGATGGCCAATTCAGCGCGCCCACTGAGGTACAGCTCAAGACGTGGCCCGCCATTGCCTCTGGCAACAACACCCTGATTGCCGCCCCCACCGGCTCCGGTAAAACACTGGCCGCATTTCTATCCGCCATCAATGATCTGATCTGTGAGGGACTCCAAACAGCTCTTACCGATGAAACGCGTATCCTGTACGTATCGCCACTCAAGGCGCTGTCCAATGACGTTCAGAAAAATCTTCAGCAACCATTACTGGGCATTCGCGACGAACTGCTGATGCAAGGGCTGCGTGATGTCGAAATTACCGCCTGGGTGCGCACCGGCGATACTCCGCAAATCGAACGCGCAAGAATGCGCCGCAAGCCCCCTCATATAGTGGTCACCACTCCGGAATCCCTGTATCTGCTGTTGACATCAGATTCCGGCCGTCAAATGCTGCACACTGTTCGCACGGTGATTGTCGATGAAATACACTCACTGGCCGGCAACAAACGTGGCGCACATCTGTCGTTGTCCCTTGAAAGACTGACAGCATTATGCGCGGTTGCCCCTGTCCGCATTGGCCTGTCAGCCACACAGAGACCGCTGGAGCGAATGGCTGGCTTTCTCGGCGGCGCTGATCAACAACCATGCAGAATTATCGATACCGGCCATGTGCGGGAACGTGATCTCGCAATCGAGGTCACGGATGCACCGCTCAGCGCATTGATGTCGAATGACGAGTGGCAACTGGTTTACGACCGCCTGACCGAACTGATCAACACCCATTCCACCACACTGATCTTTGTCAATACCCGCCGCCTGGCGGAACGCGCCGCACGATTCCTTGCTGAACGCATCGGTGATGAAAACGTCACAGCGCACCACGGAAGTCTGGCCAAGGAGCATCGTCTGGATGCCGAACAACGCCTGAAATCCGGCAATCTCAAGGCCCTTGTTGCCACCGCCTCGCTGGAGCTTGGCATCGATATCGGCGATGTCGATCTGGTATGTCAACTGGGCTCGCCACACTCCATCGCCGGCTTTCTGCAACGCGTTGGACGCTCCGGGCACGCAGTCAATGCAACGCCAAAAGGCAGGTTATTTCCCCTCTCCCGTGATGATCTGGTCGAGTGTGCCGCATTAACGTACGCCATCCGCAATGACGCGCTGGATAGTATCCATGTCCCACCAGGCCCATTGGATGTGCTCGCTCAGCAAATCGTGGCGGAAACAGCCTGCCGGGAATGGGGTGTGCGTGAGCTTTATGAAACGTTGCGGCGCGCCTATCCTTACCGGAATCTATCAGAGTCTACATACCTAGACGTCGTACAAATGCTCAGCGACGGTTATTCCACTAGCCGTGGACGCCGCGCGGCGTTTCTGCACTACGATCGCGTAAACGGACAACTGCGTGCACGGCGGGGCGCAAAACTCACAGCGGTCACCAATGGTGGCGCCATACCTGATCAGTTCGATTTTGACGTCATCCTCTCACCGGAGGGCACACAGATCGGCACACTCAACGAAGACTTTGCATTTGAGAGTCT
>JBGTHR010000078.1:0-3025 GCA_041746095.1 Gammaproteobacteria bacterium
TGTTCTGCTCAGATCGCAACTTGTCGCAAAGTCTATCTTCAGGTATTTCGACGTCGTTATAGGTTAATGCCTGATCTTTTGGTATGTCTTTTTTAAGTCGGCAACCTTCAGCCAGTCCGATAGGAAGTAGTCCCTGCTCGAATACGATATTTGAATTCTCAGCCTCGCCATAGGTCATATAAAACCCCATGCCATCCAGTACAGTACCGGATTTCAGATCGATTTTAGCGGTAGCAATCACATCGACCATTGGGCCTGAGATCGGCGCAATAGTCGCATCGTGGAAGAGTGCCGCGCGCGCAACTGTAGTCGCCACTTCAAAATGACATAGGTGATATGGCGTGTAGAAACAGTAAAATGGCCCTTCGCCCAGTTTGTACAGATTAAGATAATGCTGCTGTCTCGGATGGTCGTGAACACCCAGCACAAATACACCTGGACCCGGCTCTGCACCCACCACATAATCCACGATTCCATTGCCTTCAAGCAATGCCTCTTCAGGATACCAGCTGGCGGCCTGCTTGATTGGGGTTCCAGATGCTACAGTGGGACCGAACATACCGCGTTTGGCAACATGCATTCCTGTTGCATTGGCAACAATGGCCTGCTCAAAGGAAATCTTGGTGCCATCAGCAAATGAGGTCACCATATGCGCCTTTTGTCCCCACTGACGCGCGAAAGACTCCTGAGTGGTTGGGTTTCGGTATGGATCCTGCAATCCTTTGATATTGCCACACAGAACAGGCCTGACGCCCATGCCTTTGACGAACCGGTAGAGATTCATGATCACACCGGGTTGATCTCCATCCGCATTGGTGAAGATCACGCCGGCCTTGTCTGCATAGTGTTTCAGTATGGGACCAAGAGTCCCATCAAGTTCCGCATTCATGGCCACTACATGCTTGCCATGCTTAATGGCTTCAAGCGCTACCCTGGCGCCAAACTCGATAGCGCCAGTCACCTCGATTATCACATCGACCTGGTCTGCCTGGCAAAGCAGTAACGCATCCTCCGTAACCGCATACTCACCTTTGCTTATTGAAGCCTCCAATGCAGCTAGCGAGTCCACTCGGTTGACATTCTCCTGCCCGGCCTCATGATAGGCCTTTATAGCACCCGTCAATGAACGGTTAGAAATTGCGACCAGTTCCATGCCGGGAGTCACATTTAAAAGTTGCAATGCTATTCCGCGCGCCATAAATCCTGCGCCCACCATGGCGACACGCACCGGATTTCGTTCCGCTTCCCTTTGTTTAAGAGCATTATCGACTAGGATCATAACTTACCTCTGGATCGGCAAAAAAAAGATAGGGCATGGGGTATATCACATGAATGTATTGGATTCACATCTGGTAGTCAGTCCAGGCGGCATCCTTCTCCGATATTGTTGACACCGTCATTGGCCATTCTATTCCAAACGCCGGATCGTCATACCGCGCCCCGCGCTCAGCTCCAGGCGTGTAAAATTCAGATACCTGATAAAATACTTCGGTATTGTCTTGCAGCGTTTGAAAGCCATGCGCAAATCCCTCGGGAATAAGCAGCATTCTCCTGTTCTCCGCGGTCAGCTCAGCGCCTACCCACTGACCGTACGTAGGGGAGTCTTTACGCAGGTCAACCATCACATCAAAGATGCCGCCACATGTACATCTCACCAGTTTCGCCTCTTCATTAGGCGCCGCTTGATAATGAAGACCTCTAAGCGTACCACTGGTCTTGTTGTAGGAGATGTTAGCCTGCGATATGTGCGGAGATAGTCCGTGTTTTTCAAACTCACGCTGGCACCAGCCTCTGGCAAAAAAACCTCGCTCATCAGAGATCTGTTCAATGTCAATGATGTAGCCACCCTGTAGTTTAGTCTGTGTAAATTTCATTACTGTTAATCTCTTTCGTTCCTGTTAAAACCTGGCTTAAGTTTGCAAGCGGCCTAGATCCACTCTAACCGATCATTGATCAGACCCTTCTCGCTATGTCTGGCCAAGACCTTGAGACGCATGAACTGTGACTCGCGAAAATCCGAGTCGCTAAAACGGATCTTTTGCAAACCGGTTTTCAGCTCACTGATCGACTGGGCCAGATCCACTTGCGGCTGGTGATTTGGGGCAATCTGTTTAAACTTGCTGAAGTCCACTCGGTAGGAACGTTTATCCGGAGCAGCATCTGTGTTGATGTCGATTTCAACCTCCGGCATCTGCTCTTTTACGGCTTCGGCAAGATCCTTGACCTGATAATTCCACTCTGTGCGTCCAACATTTATCGCCAGAAATTCAGATCCGTTCTCAGTGGGCCGAGTTATGGCCCAGTCCATTGCCTTGGCCATATCTTTGACGTCAATGAGTGGCCTCCAGGGAGTGCCATCACTTAATATAGTAATTCGCCCCGTCGCCACTGCAGAGGCGACAAAATCATTCAGGACAAGATCAAGCCTGAGCCGGTCGCTCATGCCACATGCCGTTGGAAACCTGAGACTTGTAATGATGAAATCACGATCAGCGAAAGGTTTGATATCAGTCTCGGTGTTTATCTTGGATTTAGCATAGGCGGTTAATGGATTCAGCTCGGAATTCTCATCCCTGGCTGCACCCTCTGCATAACCATAGACACTGCAGCTGGAAGCAAATATGTAACGTTTTACGCCCGCTTTTTTCGCCATTTCCGCCAGTCGAATGCTGGACTGATGGTTAATCTGCGCGGTGACCTCCTCATAGGCCTTACCCATGGGATCGTTAGATACGGCTGCCAGATGTATTACCACATCAACACCCTCAAGCAATTTCGGCAACATGTGCCGGACATCCTGAAAATACTGGATATCCACTAACCGCTCTGGCAGAACATCCGCACCGGTAAGACAATGCGCAAAAAAGCCCATGTCGACACCGGCAATATGACAATCAGGGTATTCCTGTTTCAGTCTCTTGATCAGACCGGGGCCAACGTACCCCATGTTTCCTGTAATCAGGATATTTCTACTTTTCAATTTATGCTCCTGGATATTTGATCCACAATATGCGCTGAAAATGGA
>JBGTHR010000079.1:0-5788 GCA_041746095.1 Gammaproteobacteria bacterium
AGCCGCTTTGCCACTGAATTCCACAGAGGAGTCATAGTCTTCCGCTCCCAGTACAACGTCCGCAACATCATTGAGGTATATCAGAGTGCCATCCACCTCCTTTACTACCAGTTGCTCAAACGCCTCTTGAGTGTGCAAATCTGTAGAGGCGGTGAGATTAACGGATATCATTCGGCCCTTGGTCTTGCCCACAGGCGCCAGGAAATTATTATTCGCCAATGCCTCGCGCACGTCTGACGGAGTGATGGCCAACGATGCCATACGACCTGGGTCCATCCATACACGCATGGCGAACGTGCGTCCGCCAATGATCTCCGCCTGTTGCACGCCGTTGACGGTGGCCAGTTTGGGCTGAACCACGCGTGTGAGGTAGTCGGTGACCTGATTGGAATCCAGCTCATCACTGGAGAACGACAGGTACATGGCCGCTGTGGTTTCACCTATCGTGACATCAATGCTGGGATCTTCGCTTTCTTCAGGCAGATCGGAGCGTACCTTATTGATCTTGGAGGTGATCTCGGTGAGCGCCTTGTTGGGATCGTAGTTGAGCACCAGATGGGCGGTGATAGTGGAGACGCCCTGTATACTGCTGGATTCAAGATAATCAATGCCGTCGGCGCTGGCGATCTCGGTCTCCAGCGGTGTAGTGATAAAGCCTTTTATCAGCTCCGCACTCGCACCGACGTAGACGGTGGAGACGGTGACCACCGCGACATCTGATTTCGGGTACTGGCGCACCTGCAGCTCCAGCATCGAGCGCAGGCCGATGAGGAGGATCAGCAGGCTGACAACAGTTGCCAGTACCGGCCGCCGAATGAAGATATCAGTGAATTTCATGCGGCAATCACTTGCGGATCGTTCAGTTGTTTTCGACCTGGGGGACGGCCTGATTTTCAGGTGTGATAGAGTTGTCGATAGTGACTGTCGAACCTTCGCGCAATTTCAGCTGGCCTGAGGTTACGACTCTATCGCCAGCGTTCACACCCTTGACGATCTCCACTTGATCCCCGCGCGTGACACCGGACTGCACGAATACCCGCGAGACAACCAATTGGGATTCGTCACCCTGTTTCTTATCCTGTATCAGAAAAACGGAGCTACCATAAGGGTTGTAGGTAATCGCAGTCTGTGGAAGGGTGATGACGTCCTGCTGAGTGGGAAGTACGACACTTAATCGTACAAATATTCCCGGCCGCAGTAACTGCCCGGCATTGGCCAGGGTCGCCTGGACCATCACGTTGCGCGTTCTTTCGTCCACTCGGGAATTGATCGCCGTTATGCTGCCTTTAAATGTTAGCCCCGGAAAGACATCCGAAGTCATTTCGACACCCATGCCCTTTTTGATACGGGTAAGTTCCTGCTGCGGCAAGTTGAAGTTGGCATAGATAGGATCCAGGGATTGCAATGTGACAATCTCAGCGCCGGGTGACAGATACTCACCCAGATTGATGCGGCGAATGCCGAGTACGCCGGTAAATGGCGCGCGTATCATCTTTTGCGCAATCATTGCCATCTTGCTGCGCATGCCGGCCCTGGATCTGTCAAATTGCGCCTGAGCGGCATCCAGCTGGGATCGTGACGTGGATTTAGTCTGCGCCAGTTCGCTCTGCCGTTTAAGTTCAACTTTATCAAGCTCTTCCTGCGCCTTGAGTCCCTCCAGATCCGCAAGATCCACAGATGCATCCAGAGTCACTAAAAGATCGCCCTTGGTGACTTCATCACCGGACTGAAATTGAATCTCCGAGACGATGCCCGCAACCTCCGATGTCACACTAACCCCCTGGATCGCCTGCAGGCTGCCCACGGCGGATAGAGTTGGTTTCCAGACCTCATCGACTGCTTCTGCAGCGGTGACTGTCACTGCGGGGATTGGTTGATTGGCGATCGCCTCACTGATCTTGCCGCCAAGAAATGCCTTCCAGCCAAATATGCCGCCAAACACAATCACCAGCAGCACTATCACGATAAACATGCGAGTTTTCATGGTGTTTTGGCCTTGCAGATAGCTCTTGACCCCGCTCGCTGATGTGTAATGGAATTCATGATTGGCGTAGTAATTGTTTTGATAAAAGAGTGTACGTATGCTGACTAAACATTAAGCAAAGTCTGTTGTTAATAGCACTTCGTGACAGTCGCTTGGTGCTGATTATTCAGCGTATACATTTACGAAGTCGATGTGCTAATGGAATCGTAACTCTAATATATGAGAACCACTAAATAGTTTATTTGGTTTCGTATAAATTCTCCCAGTATATTGAGTGCATACCGAGAAAAAGGTTTCCCCATTTAAGTGGTGCGAACAATAGTTTCCAGAGCGTTGACAAATTCCCAGTCTTTTACAGTATCCACATCGACTGCGGCCTCGGGATATGGCATTACAACAACGCCTATGCGTATATTTATACGCCGTGATAAATGCCGGAGTGCGCCTTCTAGAGAGAGCATTCTGAACAGATAAAGTAACAGCATGGAAACACCAAAGATACCCGCAATACGCGCAGGGCGCTTGCGGAACTGTTCTGCCTCGCGCCATACTTCTGCGGCTTTGCGGGATTCCGGTGTCAAAAAGGCAAATAGATTACAGCCACAGTAATCATCATCCCGGAATCTCAGGCGTGTACGGCGTTGCTCGGGAAAAGCCGCGCTGACGGTGGAATGCTTTGCCAGCGCGATGACCAGATCATAATCGGTCTTGCGCGCCGCGGTACAAAAATAGTCGACGAGTTCTGCGCTCAACAGGGCATGATCCGCGGTGGTGAGCAGTACTGGCCTGGAGTGGGGCAGTGACTGCATGGCGCTCAGTGCGCTCGCACTCGGGCTGGCTTGTGGTGTGACCCACTGAATTCCTTCCTCATTCAATAGTTGTATGAGCTGTTGCTCCTGTTCCAGGATTATCTTTGAGGGGCCGCATATGATGCGTTCATCTACCTGCTGGCTTTGCCGAAGCGCCCCTAGCACACGCAATACCATAGGTGAGCCGCCCACGGGCGCCATCGCCTTGCAGCGTGTTTTCGCGGCCTGGGCAACCGGTTCACACGCCTCGCGATCAGCGGCCAGGACGATGCCGGTATACAACTTGGTCTGATTCATTATCCGCCAAGTGCCTTCTGGTAGATGCAATAGCGTTTGTAGGCCTTGCCAGCAACTGCCTCAATGATCTTGCGCATACCTGTGTTGTCTTCCAGTATCCATGACATCTCAACCTGGGTAATGCCCCTCGCGATGACCGGGATGCGAACTGCCTCTATAACCATAAATGCAAGCTGAATTCCCAGTAGACTGCGTTGGTATTCCTCGCGGACCCCCATCAGCGGGACTCGACCTGACTTCGGGTAGCGCACCTTAAGCCGCCATAACAATTTTAACCAGTTGAAGGGCAATAGTCGGCCACTCATATCCCGAATCGACTCGTTGATATTGGGCAGGCAGATAATCATCGCCGCTGGCTTGCCATCTACCTCGGCGATCTGCACAAAATTATCGTCAACAAGCATGGTCAGACTTTTGCCCATTGCCCTGAATTCTGCCTGCGTAAAAGGCACAAATCCCCAGTTATTTGCCCAGGCATCATTAAAAATTCCACGCAGGATTTCGAGTTCTTCGTTCAGATTATTGCGTTGTAACGGGCGCATGCATATGGATCCGCTATGTTTGTTTCTGAGTGCGCGTTTCGCAGCCGCAGGCATTTTTTCAGTATTGACTGTGTAGGCCAGAAGATTCTTGACGGGCGAGTAGCCGCATTCCTGCAGGCGTTCAGAATAATAGGGGTGAGCATGCCCCATCATGATCACGGGTGGTGTATCAAAGCCCTCTATCAGCAGACCGCATTCGTCATTGATCGAGAAATTGAATGGTCCTGTAACGTGTTGCATGCCGCGATCTATCAGCCAGTTTTCAGCGGTAACGGTCAGCGCCTGAAAGACGGCTGGATCGTTAGCTGCCTCCAGAAAACCAAAGAAGCCGGTGTTGGCATCGTGGAGCCGATGATGTGAATAATCCAGCTGGGCGCTGATTCGCCCTACCACCCGCTGGTTTTTGTAAGCCAGCCAGCCCTGCCATTCGCCGTGTTCAAAGAATGGGTTTTTGGCGGACAGATGCTGACGGCGTTCCAACAGCAGTGGCGGCGCCCAGGCTGGATCATGTTTATATATTTCCAGGGGAAGTCTGATGAAGGCATCAAGCGTTTTGCGTCCTTCAACAGGGACAATTTGAATGTCGGGCGACAAACGCTCGTGCATCGCCATCCTGGCTATCGGAATTTCAGTAGTCTATACGAAGTATGCTGAACGAATGCTCAGTGACCGGATTGTTTGCTGGACAGATTAGCAACCCAGGGGTAGCGCTCGCTTTCCTCGCCATCATAACCAAGATTGAACACGGTTGGACTGCGAGTTCTTTGCGTGGGATCCGAATAATAATTTCCCGTCATGCGATCCCAGAAAAAATTGGTTATGCCATAGTTGCCATTTTCATTATAGTAGTGGTGCAACAGGTGTAGGCGTTTGATGTCCTTCATAAATTTACTGCGCGGACTATAGCTCAGATGCTGAATGCAGTGGCAGTATTCATAGAAAAGAGTGGCGCCAAGCCCGCCAGCAAACGCAGCGGCTGCTGCAGCCTTGCCGCCTAGCAGCGCGCCTACAGGCAGGGTGACGATGGCGATGGTAGGTAGTGTCGTGTACAACGCGCCAAACAGCACGCGCAGATCACGCGGATCCTGATGATGATCATAATGAATGCGTTTCCAGAGTTTCGCGAAACTGGGAATTCGATACAGAAACTTGCCGTGCAGCACATGCTGGTGCAGCAGATGCCATGCCAGCGGATAGATCACAACAGATAAGCTCGCCGCTAATATCAGTGGAATTATTGGTCCGCTATGCGTCAGCGCATAGTAGGTGCTCACTACCAGAAATACGATATAGGTTTGAATCGCTGGATACTGAAAATAGGCGATAGTGAGATCGCCCAGACTCATACGGTCAAGATGATATTTTCGATTTTTCCATAGCGTCTGCGATAAATTCATGAACTCATACCTTTGCCTTTAGAGGCCGCGTCTCTGCTGCTTATTGATAGTTAGATGCTTGCTACTGAATTATGTTCTGGCAACATCCTAACGAATTAGAATCTTGGTCAGTCTTGAATGCTCGTTGGTAATGTGTATAGCTGCATGTCTAGTATCTATTAGAATACACTAATTCGAATTCTCAAACAGTCGTCTGCAATTAGCATGTATCACAACACATGGCTAGATACATCAATAATAATTGGCAAGTATATCAATGGCTAGTACTTCTTTGTTAAAGTTTGATTTTATGATTTTGCCTGCGTGGCCATTTGTTAAGCGAACGTTAAGCTACTCTGAATAAGAATGTACTTATATTAAGCGCCAGATTCGATTAAGAAACAGGATCGAAACTTGATAATAAGGTATTTATCAATAAATTGGATCTGGGTGCTCACACGCCTCATTCTGGCTATTTTAGCAAGTTGTTCCACAACACTTGCCTCGCGCTATCATGCAGAGGGGATTCGAAATTGATTATGGAAGCCACACCAACTATCAATAGTACGCCGTTTAGAGCCGGAGATTTTTCTACTCTGGCCGAAGCGCTGGATTACGCTGCTAAGGGTGTTACCGGATACAATTTTTATTCTGGTCGTGGCGAGCTGACCGAGACTCTTGCTTACGCTGACCTTAAGACACAGGCGCAATCTATCGCCCGACGGTTTGTCTCACTGGGTATTCCGGCTGGATCTCGAGTTGCGCTGGTCGCCGAGACCG
>JBGTHR010000080.1:0-8213 GCA_041746095.1 Gammaproteobacteria bacterium
ACCAACAGCATGCGCCGTTTTCGGTAAGTCAGTTCGGTGTGCTGAATCTCGCCCTCGACCAACGCTTCCATGCCCGCACGAAGGTTTGCTATACGAACAACCTGCGTGCGATCCTGATAGCGGAGAGGCAGGTGAAAGAGCAAGTCTTCAACCTCGGTGATATTCAGGCGTTGCAGTTTTTCCGCGATGTTGGGGCCGACACCCCGAAGCTGCGTGACCGCAGGCATGACTATGTTGTGTAATGATCAGCGCGGCTTACAACTCCAGAATGGCGTCCATCTCGACATCCGCGCCTTTGGGCAGTGACGCAACACCTATGGCCGCACGTGCAGGATAGGGTTTTGTGAAGTATGTCTCCATGATTTCATTGACCAGCGGAAAATGCGCCAGATCTGTCATGAAGATATTGAGTTTGACGATATCATTCAGTGATCCGCCTGCAGCATTGGCTACTGCGGAGAGGTTGTCGAATACCTGGTGAATCTGCGCGCCCATACTTTCAGTCACCAGTTGCATGGTCTCCGGGATCAGTGGAATCTGGCCGGACAGGTAAACCGTTGTGCCGACTTTAACGGCTTGTGAATAAGGCCCTATGGCTTGCGGTGCGGCCGTGGTTGAGATGATCTCACGTAACATGATGTAATGCTCTCCAAGTGCGTCATTTCCGAGGGATTATTATCGGCGTACTATAAGATTGTATGCCTGTATGCGGCAAACGTGACGCGCCAATGCCAGCATGATTATAGTATCAGCCGCGTATGCGAACCACCTTGTAGACCTGGGGAATCTTGCGCACGGTTCGCATGATTTGCGCCAGGTGATCACGACTGTCAACATCCAGTATGAAGGTAATGATTGTAGTCTTGCCGTCACGCTGATCAAAGGCTACGTTGTCGATATTGGAGCCCTGTTCCGATATTGCGGAGGCGACGGTCGCCAGCATGCCGCGTTCATTGGCAGACTGGAGTCTGATCGTTACCGGATAACTGCCCGTTACATCATCAGACCACTGAACCTCTACCCACTTGTCCGGCTTGTCACGATAACTGGCCACGTTGCGGCAATTCTCACGATGAATGACCAGCCCTCTGCCGGTACTCATCACACCAGCGACAGGGTCGCCGGGAATCGGGTGGCAGCACTTGCCAAAACTCACAACCATGCCTTCCGTACCGCGAATCGCAAGCGGTGCGCTGCCTTCGCGGCGCATAAATTTCTTGCGGAAGAAGTTTAGTTTCTCAGGTTCGTGCAGGCGTCTTGCGACCAGTTGACTCATGCGGTTTCCCAGCCCGATGTCCACCATCAATGCGTCAAGAGAATCGAGATTCAGTTCCTTCAGCAGGGCATTAATGTCGCGGTTGCTGATTTCATCTAGGGTCTTGTCGTGAATCGCCAATGCCTTATCGAGTAGACGCCGCCCAAGTTTAATGGCCTCTCCCTCACGCAGATTTTTCAGATAATGCCGAATGTTGGTGCGCGCCTTGGCGGTGACAACAAAGTTGAGCCATAGCGGATTGGGTTTGCCACTGGCGGCAGTGATGACTTCAATGGTGCTGCCGTTATCCAGAGGCGTACTCAAGGGCGCCAGTCGGCGATCTATCTTGACGGCCACACAGGTATTGCCAATATCCGAATGCACTGCATAGGCAAAATCGACGGCAGTCGCGCCGCGTGGCAGTTTCATGATTTCACCTGAGGGCGTAAACACATAAACCTCATCGGGAAACAGATCTACCTTGATGCTCTCCAGAAACTCCCGTGAATCACCGGCGCTTCTCTGGAGCTCCAGAATATCTTTCAGCCACTCACGTGCGCGTGCATGCGCCCTGGTGGTATGTTGCTGATCTGTTGACTTGTACGCCCAGTGTGCGGCGATACCGGATTGGGCGACATCTTCCATTTCCTGGCTGCGGATCTGTACCTCTATTGGAATACCGTGCGGACCCAGCAGAACGGTATGCAGGGATTGATAGCCGTTTAACTTGGGAATGGCAATGTAATCCTTGAATTTTCCCGGCACAGGTATATATAGATTATGCACCACGCCCAGAGTGCGATAGCAGGTATCGGCATTATCTACAATCAGTCGAAAAGCAAAGACATCATAGACATCCGAAAACGACAGGCGTTTGGTGCGCATCTTTTTGTAGATGCTGTAGATATTCTTTTCGCGCCCGTAAATCCGACTCTCGATTCGAGCGCCTTCCAGCCGCTCACAGATAGATGTCTCGATTTTCTGCAGCAATTCCTTGCGGTTGCCGCGTACTTTTTTAATCTCCTTTTCGAGCACCCGATTTCTGGCGGGATACAGTGTCTGAAAGCCCAGAGTTTCCAGTTCGGTACGGATGGTATTCAGTCCTAGGCGTTGGGCAATAGGCGCATAGATATCCAGAGTCTCGCGTGCGATTCTGCGTTGCTTGTCCAGCGGCATGACGCTGAGTGTGCGCATGTTGTGCAGGCGATCCGCAAGCTTGATCAGTATGACGCGAATATCCTTGACCATGGCCAGCATCATTTTGCGGAAATTTTCCGCCTGCGCCTCGGCCTTGGATTCAAAATTCAGGTGAGTCAGTTTACTGACGCCATCCACCAGTTGCGCGACCTCTTCACCAAACCGTTCTACCAGATGCTCCTTGGCGGTTGGTGTGTCCTCAATGACGTCGTGCAGAATGGCCGCAATGATGCTGGGTGCATCCATGTGCATTTCGGCCATGGATTTGGCAACACTCAAGGGGTGATAGATGTAGGGTTCGCCGGAAACACGGGTCTGCCCTTCGTGCACCTCAGCGCCAAACAAATAGGCTTGATAGACGTCCTGAATCTCTTTCGGCTGTAGATAGGATTCCAACAAGTCGCACAGGTTGCTGATCAGGAACCGGGTTGAATCCCCGTTGCTGGAGTATGTGCTGTTTGTCGGAGCAATAGTGGCCACGGCATGCGTCTCAAGTCACTGGCCTGAAATCACCGGGACGAATTTTTACGGCGCAGATGCAAATGTAAGAAAGAAATTTAATACTCTATCCATAATATTCGGTAAATCTAATCAGACCACCTGATTCATAGCGAGTTTCTATTACCAATGTCTGATAGCGCGTTCAAGTATCAGTCTTCGGCAGTATTGCCGTCTGCGGACTGTTCATTGGCGCTGGCGTTGGCTGCCATCAAATCTTCCAGACTTTCATCAAAATCACGAGCCGCGGGTTTTTTCATGGACTCCTCGGTAATCTTGCCTTCCGCAATCTCTCTAAGCGCTACCACGGTGGGCTTATCGTTTTCCCATTTCACGAAGGGTTCTGCTCCCATAGCCAGCTTGCGCGCCCGTTTGCTGCCCAGAAGCACCAGCTTGAAACGGTTATCAATTTTTTCCAGACAATCTTCGATAGTGACACGCGCCATACTGATACGACTCCTAAAGATTTAAGTGGTTGTTAATATAAGTATACTAGAACTGTTTCATCATGTGTTCCAGAACTAATGAGTTCCAGAACAGCCGATTGTGCTGTGATCTCGAAATGGATGATTCAGTAATTCGTCTAAATCGGATCTTCAAGCGGTGTCCAAGCCGGAAATCAACGATTTCAGCAACGACTCATGTTGCCCTTGCTGCCGATCCAGCCGCAGGCGATTAGCGGTGAATATGGTCTGTAATTCCGCTAGCGCCTGAGCAAAGTCATTATTTATGACTAAATAGTCAAATTCAGCATAGTGGCTGATTTCACTAAGTGCATCGCGCATGCGACGCGCGATTATTGTAGCGTCGTCCTGTCCCCGTGAGGTGAGACGCGACTCCAGTGCTTCAATTGAGGGTGGCAGGATGAAGATGGACTGGCAATTCGGCATAGAACTGCGAATCTGACTGGCGCCCTGCCAATCGATTTCAAGGATCACATCCCTGCCGTTCGCTAACAGGTCCTCAACGCCTGCTTTTGATGTGCCGTATGAGTGATCAAAGACCCGTGCATATTCAATGAATGCTCCCGCCGTCACCATCGATTCGAAAGTCGCGCTATCGACAAAATAGTATTCCCGCCCGTGCTGTTCGCCGTACCGCATAGCGCGAGTGGTATGCGAGATAGAGACGCAAATCTGCTGGGACTGCTCAACTACAGCCTTGACCAGACTGGTTTTACCGGCGCCGGATGGCGCGGAAATGATAAACAGCGAGCCGCCTTTCACACAGTAATCACTTGTTGAATTAATCGTATATTGTAACAGGATCAGACACCGGCTCCGCGAAATGCAAATTCACAGAGAGTGGCTATACTCAATAAAGTCAGAGGACTCGAAAATCCAGAAATCCAGGAGGCGCATGATGAGAAGACGTTTGTATTTTGTACTGCCTAATACTCAGGTTGCGGAAATCATTGAAGAAGAACTGCTGTTGGCCCGAATCGATGAGTCGCATATTCATTTTCTGGCCAGAGAAGATATTCCATTGGGGAAACTCCATTGTGCGAACCTGTTACAGAAAAGTGATCTGTTGCACGGCATGGTCGTAGGGCTGGTTGCGGGAGGCGTTACCGGCACAATTTCCGGTCTTCTGTTGTACCTGAATCCTGAGCTTGGCTCTTTTCTGGGGATGGGGATGATCCTGGTACTGGCCATTGCGGGCTCGATAATTGGCGTCTGGGCGTCTGGCATGATCGGAATCAGTATGCCTAATACACGCTTGAAGGTGTTCAGCAGAAATATACAAGAAGGCCATGTATTGTTGATGGTCGATGTTCCTAAGGCCAGGGTGAGTGAGATTTGTGACCTGATTAAACAGCATCATCCTGAAGTGGATGACAGGGGTATTGAAGCGACGATTCCAGCATTTCCCTGAATGCTGGTGAGTTAATGATGGATTAATCTGCGTATCAGCGCAGATCCTGCTCTTTGCCGGGCATTCGGATATCTGTTGTTTTCTTTCTCTTTAAGCTCTTTTCTGGAAGTCTGTCCCAGTGTTTCTTTCCATATTGCTTGATATAGGGAAAGGCTTCTGTGTGCACAGTGTCGTCCAAAATCAAAACAGTCATGCAGCCGGCTTAATCAGGACGTATGCATGCATACAGAGCAAATCCTGTTCTTTCTGCACCAGAGTGGATCGATATCCCTGAGTAAAATTTACAAAGAATTTTATATATCATTGTTTTATATAAAAAATTTAATGCTGGCACATTTAACGCATATATAAATGTGACTGCTTAATGTCATTTTACTTAGTTCCTGAATCCCGCAGCTGTCCCTCCTCCAGCTGCGGGTTTTTTTATGCGTTGATGTCACCCTGGAAATAACTTCCACGAATACGCAATCAGGGTATGGCTCAAGCTGCCCGCTTTATGGCATATTGAGGAAATAAATACTGCGCGATAAAAAATTCTCCAGCTAATCTCTCTGAATACCCTCCATCAACCTTAATTTTGAGCCAAGATAATAATCCAATGATGACTAGGCCTGAGGATAAACCTGTCAGACCGTTTTTTTCATCCGGCCCCTGTGTCAAGCCGGAGGGCTGGTCCCTGAATCAGTTATCGGACGCCTTCCTGGGTCGCTCGCACCGGTCCCCATCAGGTAAATGCAAGCTTGAAACGGCGATTGAGCTCACCCGAGAGAGTCTCGGAATTCCCGCGAGTTATAAGATAGCGATAGTGCCTGGATCAGATACGGGCGCATTTGAGTTGGCGATGTGGAACCTTCTGGGTGAACGCGGTGTTGAGATACTTGCGTTTGATAGCTTCAGTCGGGACTGGATGTATGACGTTACCAGTGTCCTCAGGCTGATGGATGTGACATGTCACGAGGTTGAGGACGGGCAGTTGCCGGAATTGTCTGTTGTGGATACTGATCGTGATGTGGTGTTTGCCTGGAATGGAACCACCTCAGGAGTGATGATTCCCAATGCGGACTGGATTGATGAGAACAGGCAGGGTTTGACAATCTGTGATGCCACCTCGGCAGTATTTGCCATGGATATGCCGTGGCAAAAACTGGATGTTGTGACCTTTTCCTGGCAAAAAGCCCTCGGCGGGGAGGCGGCACACGGAATGTTGATACTCTCGCCGCGCGCAGTGAAACGCATTGAGTCATGGCAACCGCCCTGGCCTGTGCCGAAACTGTTTCGCCTGGTGACTGAGGGCAAACTGGATCTGTCATTGTTCGAGGGCTCGACTATTAATACACCATCCATGCTATGCGTGGAAGACTATCTATACGCGCTTAGATGGGTTCAGGACCTTGGCGGCCTGGATGCAATGCTGCTGCGCACGCACAACAATTTTGCAGTGATCAATCGCTGGGTAGCGAACAGTCCTTTTGCTGAATTCCTTGCGGAACAACCCGCGAGTCGCTCCCCGGCTTCAGCCTGCATCAAATTTGTTGATGAGAAATTTTTACAACAATCCGATGGCTGGCAACGGCAGTTTTGCAAGGATATCGCAGACCTTCTGGAAAGCGAGTGCGTTGCTTATGACATCAATGGCTATCGTAATGCGCCGCCAGGGTTGCGAATCTGGGCCGGCGCCACTGTCGAAAACAGGGACATGAAGTTGTTAATGCCCTGGTTGGATTGGGCTTATTATGAGGTCTATCATAAAAATCTGGCGCCGTCTGAGGTTTGATGTGCAAACAGGTGTGATGAAGCGTCGCAATAAGCATTCGTCTTTATTGCCGCCGTTAATTATCAGGCAGGATATTAGCGCCATTAAATTTTGTGACTGATTTCACTGCCTGGAGAGTATTTCCAAGCAAAATGCGTTCTGTGTAAATCTTCAGGAGGCAACATATCCCGTGAACGTTGTTTTGATGGGCGTGCTTGCCTACATCCTTGTCCAGCTTGCATTTGGCATATTCGTATCGCGCCAGATCAAGGATGAAAGCGATTATCTGCTTGCTGGGCGTCAGCTGGGTCCTGCTATCGCAACCTTTACTATATTCGCCACCTGGTTTGGCGCGGAAACCTGTATCGGTGCGGCCGGCGCGATCTATGATCAGGGCCTCTCGGGCGGTTCCGTCGATCCGTTTGGCTACTCGTTTTGTCTGCTGCTGATGGGTGCGGTATTCGCCATGCCGCTGTGGCGCAGGCAATATGTGACTTTCGGAGACTTGTTTCGAGAACGGTTTTCCCCGAGTGTTGAGAAGCTGGCCGTGCTACTGCTGGTGCCGACATCCATTATCTGGGCAGGCGCACAGATCCGTGGATTTGGTCAGATCCTATCCGCCCTGTCGGATTTCGACGTATCGCTCTCGATTACAATCGCCGCAAGTGTCGTTGTCATCTACACCGTGTACGGTGGACTGCTGGCTGATGCCATGACAGATTTCGTGCAAGGAATAGCCCTGATTGCGGGTATAGCCGCGATATTCATTGCGATCCTATGGTACACCGGAGGCCCACAGAACACCCTGGCGTCAATTGATCCGGAGCGACTGCATCTGTTTGGCGGACCCGATACTCACTGGCTGGAAGTGATTGAGACATGGGCGGTGCCCATCTTCGGCTCGGTATTGGCTCAGGAACTGATTGCCCGCATCCTCGCCTGCCGGACACCTGAGATAGCGAGAAATGCCGCACTCATGGGAGGAGGGCTCTACCTGGTTGTGGGTCTTATGGTAGTGTTCATCGGTCTTGCCGGAGTCAATCTTATCCCGAATCTCGACGAACCAGAACAAATCCTGCCACTTCTGGCTGAGCAGCACCTCTCGACATTTTTTTATGTGGTGTTTGCCGGGGCCCTGATTTCCGCAATCCTATCGACAGTCGATAGCGCCCTGCTTGCAGCTTCTGCCCTTGTTTCACATAACGTATTAGTGCCAATGGCGCCAAACATCAGTGAGCGGGCCAAGGTGCGGTTCGCACGTGCGGGCGTCATTCTGTTTGGCATCATCGCCTATGTTCTTGCCCTGTATACTGATGGCGTCTATTCACTGGTCGAAACCGCCTCGGCCTTCGGCAGCGCGGGCATATTTGTAGTTGCAGTGTTTGGTTTGTTCACGCGGTTTGGAGGGGCGCGTTCTGCCCTGGCGACGTTGGTGGCCGGTATATCGGTCTGGGTCTGGGCGGAGTACGTGTCCAGTATCAGCACCCCTTATCTCCTTTCTCTGGCCGTCGCACTTACAACCTACATTGTATTTGCGTTGATTGAACGCAGGGAGGACTATGCAGCAATTAGATAAGGGATCTGCAAATTGATTCACACTCTCAGCTTCAAGTCGTATTCGTCTATGGATTGGCC
>JBGTHR010000081.1:0-3637 GCA_041746095.1 Gammaproteobacteria bacterium
TCTGTATTCCTCAGCAGCAACCTGGTTGCGCGTGGTCAGGACCTGGCTGCGAGAACTGTACTAGCCGAAGAATTTATACTGGTGGATTCGAAGAGCAATACCATCGGTGAATGGAAATCAGAAATCAACTCTAAAGGCAAAGGGTTTCCTGAACTGCTGATGAAACGCGACGATTTCAGCACCAGGCTATCGCCGCATTCATTATTGTTTTACTCAGACAACGACCCACTGGCCAGACTTTACATAAACGATACCTCAATGGGCATACGCGATGACAACAGAAAGACGCGAGTGTTACTTGATCGATTCGGCATGAGTCTGCATGATCCGTTGGAAAGACCACGTATTCTGCTGGGATCGACCGGTGATGATGAACTGCGCAAAAAAGGCGGATCTGAACAGGGTGAATCCGAACTTATCTTTTTTAAGAACGATGGCAGCACAGCTTTTATATTGCCGAAATAACCGCGCACACGCTGGCTTAAAATAACCACGTCAGCAGGCCTTGATATTTCGTCAGCGTCGTGCTTTATGCAACCGGTTAGCTGCCGGGAAATTTCTGAAACGTCTTCCAGCCGGGCGCAAGAATGGCCTGGGCATTCTCGTTGCCGCGAAATCTGAATCGAATGATCCGGTAACTGAGATACGGCGCCGAATGAATAAAGCCGGCCACAAGCATGAGTGTTGCACCGATCATTTGTTCATGACCACTGTAACCAATCTCCAGCCACCAGAGTGTTGCGGCACACGCGACCAGGATCAAGACAGAACCCATGCTTAGTGAGTAACTGAGACGCTTATGCCTGGCCTTAAGCCAGGAGAGTAATTCTCCTCTATCTTCCACCGCGTTATTCAATGGATTAACGGCTTTGTTTCAAGATTGATGTAGCCTGATTGCATGGTGGAGATTGTATTCAACTATCTGAATTATATAGAATAATGATAAATATTAACAAAGTGGCTGATTTGTTGCTATGCCTTATGACACTATTCTCACTGTTTTATGACCCGAAGTACAATTCGTAATTAACGGTTTTTTTGACAGCACAGCACATATATACTACTTTTGGAATTCATCAACTGCAGGTGTAACGATTATGTTCAAGAAACCCGATAGTGCTCCAGCCGTTTCCAGAGAGGAAATGTCCAACGCAGATTCAAAACCAGCCACACACAGCTCCGTTGCAGCCACCGCCGCCGCTCCTGCCATGACGACGGCAAAAGCGGTACTCGGTCCCTCGATTCAATTCAAGGGTGATATTGTCGGTCAGGAAGATTTGCTGGTAAACGGCCATATTGAAGGCACGATACAATTAAATGACAAGAGCCTGACCATCGGTCAGTCAGGTGTTGTCAAGGCCAACATACAGGCTAAAGTGATCACCGTTGAAGGTCAGGTAGAAGGAGATTTAATTGGTAGTGAAGGGATCATCATTCGCAAATCTGGCAAAGTTACCGGCAATCTGACCTCACCCAGAGTCAATCTGGAAGACGGTTCTAAATTTAAGGGAAGCATAGATATGGAGCCTGTATCAGCACGTAATCAGGCAGCCATCAAGAATGTGGAAGTGATGATGGATAAAAAGCCCATGGGTTCTGGCGGGCAATAAAACTCCAGCTTGAATGGTTGTTTTAAGAAGGCGCATTCGACAGAAACTTGCCCAGTGTTGCTGTCTTGTTACAGGCTATACTACGCGCAATGTATTTCAGATGTTCATGTGCCGATGTTCATGTGCCGAGGAACAGATTACAAGGCATTGTTGCTATTTCCCCCTTACTATACCGACCAGACCACTACGCCAGGATAGCTTTATTAAATGGTGAAATTTACATCCAGAGCAGCAGTCATACGGGAAGCTGCCGCCAGTCCGCAAGAACACCAGTCCTTGGGTTTAAATCAAATCCTGGGGCATTTGGAGAAACAGCCCAGACCAGTGGTTCTGGATCTGGGCGCTGCCAGTGGCGCCAATATTTCGTTTCTTTCCCAGTATGGCTGTAAAGTCTATGTGGAACATCTGGCGGCATCGCTCGATTCCCTGATCACCCCCGATTCAGAATCGAATGAGCAAAAGCCTGATATTGCCGAGGTTCTGCAAAAATATAATGCCGGGACTCGATTTGATGTGATTTTCGCCTGGGATCTGTTCAATTACATGAAAGTGGACGTGCTCACTGAACTAATATCGTCTCTTTCAAAATATTGCAGCAGTGATACCCTGATGTATGCGCTGGTTTGCGGCGGCAAAACGATCAGCATTGAGCCGATGAACTTTGAATTTCTTGATGCAAGTCATCTCCGTTATCAATCTCGTGCGGACGACCAGATACCTTGCCCCGGATTCTCGCAACTTGATTTCAGGAAAAAACTTCCCGATCTGACCGTCCTACGAACCTATCTGCTGAGAAATGGCATGCAGGAATATGTATTCCGCTTTAGTGCGAGCTAGTCCTGTAAATCCATAGTATTTGCATGCAGACTCCTCGAATAGATTAATCCAGCCTGGCGCCACAGTTTCGACATTTGATGGCTGCGCCACTCTCCAGACGATCATTGCAATGACTGCACGCCCAGTATTTTGACAACTGTAATCCATATAGAAACAGACCGGCGGTGAATAGAATGCCGAGAATCATGTTGATTTTTACAGTCGTCATTATTCCCACAACAATTGCAAATGCCTGCACTGTAGCCACCTGCCAGTCAAAACTGCGCCGCTGTATACGTCTTGCATGATGCGCCGTGACCTTATTCATGCGGTAGTCTCACTTGAATACTATGCGGCATAAATTTATTCTTCGAGAACTTCTGATTATTGCAGTCTGCATACTGATACCTTTCGTGCTGATGCCGGTCTTCTCAATCGCCACCAATATTACGCCTGCGGATGAGGTCATAGAAAAGATCAGAGCCAATATAGCATTTGAAAATGCTCATCTATGGGAAAAGGTTTTGACTCTGTTTGTTGCAGCACAATGCATGCGTCTTATTGTAAGCGCTTTTTCAGGACCAAGGCGTGATTAGACGTGTAGAAGATCTGATCTTTCTGCATATCTCATGTCTAATTATACCGACAGCTTAACAACATCAATACAGCATAAAGGTGAGTGACGCCCATGAATAAATCGGTAAAACTCTGCGCTCCAGGATTAGTGAAAGTTGCTCTGATGCAGCGAAACTTGCTATTCATGTCAACGCTGTCAATCCTGATGACATGGTTGCTGGGAAGTTGCGCTTTATCACCCACTGGGCGTCCTCAGCTACGTCTGTTTCCCGAATCTCAAATGGCCGAAATGGGTGCGGCGGCTTTTCTGGAAACAAAAAAAGAAACCCCTGAAACCCGGGATACCAGGCAAAAAAAATATGTGACTTGCATAGCCGATGCCATCACTCGGCAGGTCGATCCAAACACGAACTGGGAAGTCACAGTGTTCAAGAGCGATGCGGTTAACGCCTTTGCTCTGCCGGGTGGGAAAATCGGAGTCTATACCGGTCTGCTGGGGGTCGCTGACAACCAGAACCAGCTGGCGGCTGTTGTTGGCCATGAAATCGCCCATGTGACAGCGCATCACGGTAATGCGCGTGTCTCGACTGCTTACGCCACCGAGGCAGGTTTGCAAGTGGCGCAGGTACCTGCGC
>JBGTHR010000082.1:0-1727 GCA_041746095.1 Gammaproteobacteria bacterium
AGATTCTGTTTCACTGGCTTGACTTGCTATTCCATGCGCTCGATTAAATTCAGAGGGTTCAATCACTCATGCCGGCAGCAAGCATTAAAAAATGAAGAAGACTTTATCGCTCAACGCTCAAGTCCGTTGTGCAATCCGACGGGCATAGCGATCAGTTAGATAGCGGTTCAATATTTTATCCGCGGAAAACAATAATTTATCCAAACGCTTGCTGCCACGGCCAAACGTCAGTTTACGGCTCACGGGTTGAATAATCGACATCTTTCGCCGCCATCCCAGGTTTCTATACCGCCCCTTGAAGTAGTCGTCTTCAGTAAGCTTCCACTTGTCGCGCAACCGATGCAAACTGGAGAGTTCCCACTGATTACTCCAGCGCAGCATGAAATATGAGAGATCCGACAAGTTCTGTGGCAATCCATGGATGTAGGTCACTAATGATTCAGGCTCGAAGTACACACTGCCGCCAGCCTGCTCGACCAGCATGCAAAAGTCTACGTGTTCTTTTGTGTTCAACAAGGCCTCATCAAGCAGGCCGATTTGATCAAACACACTCATGTGGGCCAGCAGGCAGTGAAATTCGGCCAGCCCGGTCTTCTGACGTTTAAGCTGATCGCGCATGGCGGTTACCTTCCGCCCCTGGCTGTATATCTCCTCAAAGATGTGACGACTCTCGATCCCATTTTCTGTCTTGACAGCGACTCCGGATTCGCCTCCGGCGCAATGCACCTTTTCATGTATGGGTCGATCCTGGCATATCAACGGCCCCACAACCGAGGCGCCTGTCTCTTCGGCGCATTCGATCAAAGGCTCCAGCCAGCCAGCCGAGACTATGACATCGTTATCAATGAATATTACGTAGTCTGTCTCAACTTCTTTAAGTCCCAGATTCCTGGCGCAATTGGGAGACAGGTAGTGATCAGTGCGAATCAGACGGAAGCCGTGCTCTTTAGACTGCGCCTGAAGATAGTACTTTATATCTGATGGCGAACCGCCATCCACATAGATCAGGTTAAACGGCGCCGTAGTGTATTGATAGATGCTTTGTAACGCCTCACGCGTGCAACTAAAGCGTTCACGCGGTGATACGATAATCGTTACTGCAGGTTTTGTCATAATGTTCATAGTGTGCTTCCTAAATTAAAACATATAATTACAAGGATCATTATGTGCCCAATATTATCAACGGTCGACGCGATGTTTCTTGAGAAATCAATGCGCAATTAATTAAACATGCTGCTGGTATCGCAACGCAAATCAGGCGCTCTGAAAATCAGTCTTGGGGAGATTTCTCATGCTGGCTCTCCACACAACGTCTTACGATACCTCGCAACCAGTTTGTCATTGAGCACATCAAGATCATAATGTGTCTCGACATAGGCGCGGCCAGCACTCCCCATTCGCGCCCATATCTCCGGATGATCTGCCAGGTGAACGAGCTTTTCGGTGATCGCCGCAGCGTCGCGCTCCGGCACAAGAAATCCCGAAATACCATCCTCAACCAGCTCAGGAATGCCTCCGTGACGGGTTGCTATTACCGGCAGTTCCAGGGCCATCGCCTCCTTTAATGTATTAACCGGAGCATCCTGATTGCCATCGCTGGCAGTAACACTGGGAGCAATCAGAATATCGGACTGATTAAGAATATCGATAATCTGCTGCTGATTCTTCCAGCCAAGCAATTTTATCCTGTCGCTCACACCGAGTTCAGAGATGAGATTCTCCAGGGT
>JBGTHR010000083.1:0-1971 GCA_041746095.1 Gammaproteobacteria bacterium
GATCTGCTTCAAACGCTTAATGATCGCGGCGTTGAAATTATCCTGGATACTAAGGCTGCGGAATTGGCCTCAGTGGCTGGTATACATTCCAATGCAAGGAATTTACCGTGGGCCAATCCCGCACGACAGCATTGGCCAGAGGACTGGATGGGCCGTAAAAAAGATGAGTTGGCGGAGCAGATAGCCCAATTTGCTGTAGAGGCGCGTGTAGATTCAATCCTGTCACCTGGTCACTTTGTACCAAATGCCGACTCACCCTGGTTGATAGCGGATATCCAGTCAGCTTGCGCATTGCGTAATGCCCTTGATCGCCACGATGGTAATCACATTAGGCAGGATTATCACCTTACTATACCCCTGGGTTTGCTCCGCGACCACGATCAAATACGGAGCATCGCGGAGCGATTGGCCGACACACCGGTAGAAAATATCTGGTTGCGAGTTTCCGGATTCGGTATGAGCGGCACCCCGACAGGCACGAAACGTTACATCGAGGCAGCATGGAAAATAAGAGAACTCGGTAAACCAATTATTGCTGACCACACCGGAGGTATTATCGGTATCAGTTTGGCTGCATTTGGCGCAGCCGGAGGCATTTGTCATGGCGCAGCCGAAAAAGAGAATTTCAACGAGAATAGCTGGCGTAAAAAGCCGGGCAGTGGTGACGCTAAGCGACGAATTTATCTGCCGCAGCTCGATCTCTATCTCACTCAAGACAAGGCAGAGTTATTCTTGAATGGGCGTGGCGCAAAATCGCTGGCTTTATGTACGTCTTGCTGCCACGGATTGGGTGATATGATTATGCGCTCAAAGGCGCACGCCTTGACTCAGAGTTATCAGCAGATTAAAAAACTAAATGCGCAACCAGAACTTAAACGGATCAACTATGTGCTGGATGATCTACTATCCGAGACCGGCCGCACGCTACGAAAGGCGATTAAAATAAAGCTGAATGATGAGTCGCTGTCGAGTCGGCTCCAAAAACAAAGTGATCGTCATGATTTAATGCACCGCACGCTGGATATTTTATATAGTGAATTAGATGAAATTCCCATCGCTAGTACACCAATTACAATAAGAGAAACCAATAAAGAAGGCCGGGATGCAAAATGAGTGAGAATGCGATTACTAAAACCATTGAGGATCTTAGAGACCGGGGTAAGTTAAGTGGTGTCGATGTCGCGAATATCACGGATGTTTCCAAAGCGACAGTATCACGATGGTCAACTGGAAAGGCCACCCCACACCCCAGGATGCAGCTTGTTCTGTCGGATCTACGCTACGTGGTTGATCGCCTGGCTGAGTTCTACAGTCCCGATGAAACCCGTATCTGGCTGTATTCCCGCAACGATTTGCTGGACGGCGGCCGCGCAATAGAGCTTATTCATGAGGATAAAACCGATGAAGTGCTACAGGCTATTGAGCGGCTCGGCGCGCTGACTTACCTGTAATCAATCGCTAACCTGGCCAGTGAAATCGAGGAGAGTACTTGATCCAGAGTTATTGGATGCCCTCGACACACTGACCGGTGAATCTTACGAAGGCATTGCATGGCGTACCACCTGGGCGACCCGTGATCCTTTAGCAGGCAATTCGGGTGGAGGGCGGTGGTCTCCTGATGGCGAATTCGAAGCCCTGTACATGAGTCTGGAACAGGACGGTGCCATCGCCGAAGTTTACTATCACTTGTCACGGGCTCCTGTATTCTCATCGTCACACGTATTAATAAATAAACTCGGTGTCACATTGAATAAAGTACTGCAACTCGATACTGAGAGACTTGGACTGCTCGGAATCGAAGACCCATTAGCAAGCCGTATAGATTACGCCACCAGCCAATCCATAGGCAAGGCCGCCCACATGCTGGACTTTGAGGGTTTGATTGTGCCGAGCGCGCGTTGGAAATGCATGAATCTTGTCCTGTTTTTAGACCGCATTGATCTCAATTCCCAACTGACAGTTACGGAAGTC
>JBGTHR010000084.1:0-4687 GCA_041746095.1 Gammaproteobacteria bacterium
ATTAGCGGTTTGGTTTCCGCCGTTGCCACCGGAGTGCGATTGGCGGCCTCCACGGCTTCAAGTATCTTGTCGTGGTGCGGCGACAGACTGCATACGGGGTCGGCATTGGCGGCATCACCGGTCAGCATATAGGCCTGGCAGCGGCAGCCGCCAAAGTCCTTGAACCGCTCAGGACAGGTTTTGCAGGGTTCCTTCATCCAGTCAAAACCGCGGAATTTATTAAAATCCGGTGAGTCATTCCAGATCCAGTCAATACTATGCTCGCGCACGTTTGGAAAGGTAAGTCCTGGCAGCTGGCCAGCGGCATGACAGGGCAGGGCGGCCCCATCGGGGGTGATGGTAAGAAATACTGAACCCCAGCCATTCATACAGGCCTTGGGCCTGTCTTCGTAGTAATCCGGTACGATGTAGTAAATCTTCATCTTGCCCTTGAGCCTCTCGCGGTATTCGTTGGCGACGGCTTCGGCGTTCTGCAACTGTTCACGAGTCGGCATCAGCTGTTCCCGGTTGATCATCGACCAGCCGTAATACTGAGTACTTGCCAGTTCCACATAGTCGGCGTTAAGCGCCTGCGCCATATCGAGGATCTCGCGTATTGAATCGATGTTCTGACGATGCAGCACAATGTTCAGGACCATTGGGTAGTCATATTGCTTGATCAGTTTCGCCATCTCGATCTTGTGACTGAAGGTCTGTGTGCCACCCAGAAAGTTGTTCAGTTCTTCATTGCTGGCCTGAAAGCTGATTTGAATATGATCCAGTCCGGCAGCTTTGAACTTGCGAATCCGTTCCTCATCCATGCCCACGCCCGACGTAATCAGATTGGTGTAATAACCAAGGTTGCGGGCCTCCTGAATAATTTCTTCCAGATCCTGACGCACCAGGGGTTCGCCTCCAGACAGACCCAACTGGGCGGCGCCCATTTTGCGCGCTTCACGCAGTACTCGTAGCCAGTCCTCAGTCGACAATTCCCGGCTGTATTTGGCCATGTCTACCGGGTTGGAACAGTACGGGCACTGCAATGGACATTTGTAGGTTAGCTCTGCGAGTAACCATAAGGGTTTGGGACGCTCGTTAGCGGAATCGAATCCAGCCTTGTTCATGTGCTACCTCCAGTAATTTTCGGACATCGCTGTCGAGATCCACTCCCGGAAATGCGCTCCTCAGATCGGCAATGATTTCTTTGATACTACGCTGACCATTGCAGCGTTTGAGTATCTCACCTGCGCTGCCATTGAGTTTAATCATGCCCTCGGGATAGAGAATGACGTGTGTCTGTTGCGCCTCTTCCCATTGAAACCGGAAACCAGGTGAGGCAATTTCTACTATGCTGTCATCCGAGGCTGGCGTGGCCATTTCACTCATCAATATTGTAGTAAGGTGGGCGCATTTCAACATAGGCCATCCACATGGCATCCAGCATGGTCCATAGAATATCCAGTTTGAGCTGCAGAATATTTAGCGCCTGTTCCTGCTGCTCACGGGTGCGAAAATAATCCAGTGTGATGTCCAGCCCGTGCTCCACATCGCGGCGCGCCTCGGTTAAACGTTTGCGGAAGTAACGGTAGCCTTCGGGCTTTATCCAGTCATAAAACTGTGGCCATTTATCCAGGCGGCGCTGGTGTATCTTAGGCGCGAATAACTCGGTCAGAGATGAACAGGCCGCCTCCTGCCAGGTGGCATGCCGTGCAAAATTGACATACGCATCGACGGCAAAGCGCACGCCGGGTAATACATGCCGTTCTGACATCAGTGTCTCGCGCGACAGCCCAACGGCCTCGCCTAGCTGCAGCCAGGCCTCGATTCCCCCGTCTTCCCCTTCAAGTCCGTCGTGATCCAGTATGCGTTTGACCCATTCGCGTCTGACATCCCGTTCACGGCAGTTTGCCATTACTGCCGCATCCTTGATCGGTATGCTGATCTGATAGTAAAAGCGGTTGATGACCCAGCCTTGTATCTGCTCCTGAGTGCACTGCCCGGTGTTCATCTTTTCATGGAAGGGATGGCGAATGTGGTAGAAACTTTCCTTATTGCGCAGATGTTTCTCAAACTCATCACGCGTCCATGGCGGGTTTGCTTCAGTATCCTGAATGTCTACCAGATATTGAGTGCTCATAGTCTGATGTCCATGCCGTCAAATGCGACTTCGATGCCGCGTTTATCAAGTTCCGCCCGTTCCGCTGAGTCCTCATCCAGGATCGGGTTGGTGTTATTGATATGAATGAGTATCTTGCGCTGCTTTGTCAACGGCTCAAGAAGGCCCAACATGCCATTCTCTCCGGACTGGGGCAGATGTCCCATCTCGCTGGCGGGTTTTGTGCCCACGCCTGCCTGTATCATCTCATCCTCGCGCCAGAATGTGCCATCGATCAACAGGCAATCGGATCGCTCGAAGTATTGCATCAGCTCTGCGTTGACCGCGCCCATTCCGGGGGAATAAAACACGCTGTGGGAGGTGGACTCATCCTGTATGAAAATCCCGACGTTGTCTCCAGGCTGAGTATTATGCCGGTGCGGCGAGTATGGCGGGGCTTCGCTCTGCAGTGGCACAGCAGTAAATTTCAGACCCTGTGCCGCAGGAATGCTGAAGGTCTGATTCAATTCCAGAGGGCGCCAGTCCACGCCGCAGTAATGCTTGAGCACCTTGAACAATGGGTAACCGGATGTCATATCCTGATAAACCATTTCAGTACAATAAATCTCCAGCGGACTGCCTTTTTCGCGCAGCATCATCAAGCCGGTGGTGTGATCGATCTGGCTGTCAATCAAAATAACAGAGCGAATCGCTGTGTCGCGTAATGCGCGTGCAGGCTGCATCTCAGGAAAGGCCTCAAGTTGCGCACGTACATCCGGAGAGGCGTTAATCAGTATCCAGTCGACATTGTTATTGCTGACCGCTATGGATGACTGTGTGCGGGGTGTGGCGCGCATATCGCCGCGCCGCATGCGGCTGCAGTTTGAACAGTTGCAGTTCCATTGAGGGAATCCACCACCCGCGCCGGAACCTAATACGTGTATCCGCATATACCAGGTGTCCTGTCGGTTTATTTAGTGTGTGAGGGAGCAGTTGCAGATCATTTGTTAGCGCTTCAATCTGTTCCCGGTGATTGCTGGCCCGCAGTTACCGCTGGAGAGGAGGCGTTACTGTTGCAGCCATCAAAATAATTCTATTCAAGCGTGGTAAGGATGCTCAGCCGTTTTATCTAGTAAATACAGGGGCCGTGCGGCCCCCGTACAGGTGCTTCTTTAACGATTATTGATGTACATCGTTACTTCAAAACCGAAACGGATATCGCTGAATTCAGGAGTTGACCATTTCATAGAATTTCTCCAAATTGTAAAAATAATAGATTTTCCTGCCGTCCCCGGATATTAATCCGGTAAATTTCAGGGGCTGTCATAAAGTATTTTGTTAACTTCATGTACGGGTTTATCCAAGCAGACTTTGTGCCAGGTTATTTTGATTGCTCGATGCTTAGCCAAGGAGCTTAAAAAACATTATTTAACAATAGCTTATGGCCTGGTTAATTACATGGAATATGCACTTGAGATATATTGCCGCAAGACAATGAACAAAGTGGTTATCAGTAACCATTAAATTGGATGGATTTAACCAAACTGAACGCCTCTACGTTTTGTTTGAGGTTGCCGAATATGCCAGCTGTCTGATGCGAACGTGCGTGGGGATAGTGTGGCTGGTAGAACTACAGAAAATTCGGTGGCATCCCGCTAATCCTCAGTAGAGGGGAAACCACCTCTACTGACCTGCGACTACCCGCTTACTTCTTTGGGGACGACTCAATCTCTCCCTTCAGATGAGGGTGGCCTCTCCGCTCGAAGACTTTCCTCGACCTGACCTGTACTGGATGGCTTACTCGCTAAGCTCGGGTGTTGACTCAAACAGACCCTCCTCATGCGGAACCGTAGCTCCTTCCTCACTGGATTGAGCCTCTGTATCGGTTTCGTTCTTGTCCTCGGTTTGACCGCCCGTAGCTGGGGGTTGCCCCTTGGCTTCAGTTGTTGATTCAAACAGACCCTCCTCATGCGGAACCGTGCTTCCTTCCTCACTGGACTCGGCTGCCGTGCCGATTCCGGTTGTATCTTCTGGTTGCTCCTCACCCGCGATGTGTCCAGTTGTAAACAATGTTGCTGCTATGGCAGCTAATAATCTCGATTTCATATAAGCCTCCTGAATATTTGCTAAATCAGCGTTTTAGAGTAATACAACTATCATGCCAAAGGAATTTCCGTGTCTGTCCATGTCGCAGTTTTGCATCTGCTTGTCGCTTTTATGAGCTGTCGCTCCACTAACGTGCTGATGAATGCCACCCATAATCATCTGTCTTAGTTCACCTGCCATATGAAAACCATCGAAATAGTGGTTAGTACGCAAAGAGATAACTGCAATCACCCACAGCGATCCTACTTGGCTCAGAAGTTGCTGCTTTATTGAGATGTGTATAGAGGCAGTTAATCTCGCTTAAAACCAGCGGGATAAGTCGTTTGTCTTTCACTAAAATATTAAAGAGGAATTCGTAATGAGTGCATTAGCTGAAGAGATTACTCTTGATAAACAGGTCAGGAACTTTATTGGTCAGCCACGAAAAATGCTGATAGGTGGTCAGTGGGTTGAGGCGGAATCAGGCAAAACCCTGGATGTCTACAATCCGGCGACGGATGAAATCAT
>JBGTHR010000085.1:0-2974 GCA_041746095.1 Gammaproteobacteria bacterium
TGATCGCCCAGGCCACTCCGTCCCATACCGCTGCATCGTCATCTACCGCTATTACGACGAAGCCTCAAAGGACTTCGGGGATGGCAAGGGCACACCTCCCATCGAGCATTTTGCGAGGGGACTGGACACGCTTATCCTGCGGCTGCGCGACAAGGTTTGCGCCAACCCGGACAATCAGATGAAGCCCGAAGATTTCCGCGTGCATCTTGTGGCCCATTCCATGGGTGGGCTGGTTTGCCGTGCCTTCCTGCAGAACATAAAGCTAGGTTCTGTAGAGGCGCGCGGCGCGGTGGATAAGTTGTTTACTTATGCGACGCCGCATAACGGCATAGATATGCGCATCGTGCGTAACATACCGGGCTGGCTGTCGTTCGGTGACGTCAATAATTTCAATCGCGAAAAGATGGCCAAATACCTTGATGTTCCCAAGGGTGACGATGTCTCTCTGGTGAAGAACTTCCCACCAGAGCGCATCTTCAACCTGATCGGCACCAACCCGCGCGACTATACCGTGGCGGGCGGTATCTCGGCCTGGGCGGCGGGCGACGCGAGTGACGGGCTGGTGCGTATCGAGAATGCCACCACGCATGGTCCAGGAACGAACGGCGAGGATGTCAGTTCGCCGCACGCGTTTGTGCACCGCAGCCACTCAGGGCATTATGGCATCGTCAATTCCGAGGAGGGCTATCAAAACCTCACGCGCTTCCTGTTCGGCGCGCTGCGTGTAGACGGCATTCTGGACATCGACGACATCACGCTGCCGGTAGAGGTGCAGAAGGATTTCGACGACGGCAAGGCCGTGCGCGCATCTTACCAGTTCGAAATTGTGGCCAGCGTGCGCGGTTGCCAGTGGCAAATGACACGCCGTGAGGCACGCGAGAACTCCGCCATCTTCCGCAGTTACGACGATCTATTCCCGGGCAAGGACGGCACTAAGCGGCCACCCGATCTTAGCAAGAGTCCGCACCTGTTCACGGTATTTCTTGATCCGAATAATAGCGTCAAGAAGAATTCCAAATCAGTCAGCTTCGCGTTCGACTTGAAAGTGCTGGTGCCCGACTACGAAGTAGACGGATCCATTTTTATGAAACGCCACTACGAGGGTGGCTTCATCCTGCGCGAGCTGATCCTGGTAGAAGCAATCCCAGACGCGGGAGCCCTGGGTGGCTGGCGGATCAAGTACGGTTTTCAGGACATCAATCCCGGCAAGCCTGGCGTAGACGCGGAGACTCGCGTGCTGGGCTATGGCGGCCTGGCTTTCGATATCCCCATCGAGCAGAAAGCCAAGCCGGGCTTACGCGGCACGCTACGTATTGAAGCCCGATCATGGAGCTAAACAACCGATCCTGAGCGGTTTTATTGCAGTCGCTTATTCTAGCCTCACGCTCGGTTACAAGACACCGATGAATTATGAATATAATCCCAGCAATGTGTCCGGACCCGCTAGGTTGAGGACGGTCTGTTACCCACGAGTGATCTTCAAGAACTGCTGTTTGCCTGATGCTATAATCCTGCGTATTTAAATTATTCCGGCCAGGGCTGCGATTCCTGGTCACTTCGTTGTTTAACATAGCCAGACGAAATACCATGCATCCGATGCTAAACACTGCGGTCACCGCCGCGCGCGCCGCAGGTAAGATCATTCTGCGCAATATCAACAAAGTCGACAGCCTCTCAATTAAAAGCAAGCAGCGAAATGATTATGTCAGCGAGGTGGATCAGTCCGCTGAACAGGAGATCATCCGCATTCTCCACCGCGCGTATCCCCATCATGCGTTTCTCGGCGAGGAAAGTGGCCGCCACGGCGAGAGTGATTACCAGTGGCTGATAGACCCACTCGATGGCACCACCAATTTTCTGCATGGGTTTCCACAATACGCGGTATCTATCGCAATGCAGATTAAGGGACGCCTCGAAGTCAGTGTAGTCTACGACCCGCTGAAAGAAGAATTATTTTGCGCCAGCCGTGGCGAGGGCGCCACGCTGAATAACCGCAAAATCCGTGTCAGCGAACGAATCGGCATGACGGGCGCGTTGCTGGGCACCGGTATCCCGTTTCGAGAGGATTCTGACTTGGATGCATATCTTGAAACGCTGCGTGTACTGCTACCAGATACTGCCGGTGTGCGCCGCGCTGGTTCGGCAGCACTTGATCTGGCCTATGTCGCCAATGGCCGCATGGATGGCTTCTGGGAATTCGGTCTCAATGCCTGGGATATCGCCGCCGGTGTGCTATTGATTCAGGAAGCAGGTGGTTTGGTGAGCGACATGCATGGCGGCCACAGCTATATGCAAACTGGCGATGTGCTCGCTGCCAACCCCAAGGTCTTCAAGGCTATGCTGCAGGCGCTGCAACCTGTGTTTAATCAAACTCAAGCGGCGTCCTGATTCTTGCTGCAGCGCCAATGACGAACTACCTTGACATGGCTGTGACTGCCGCACGCGCCGCCGGTGAAGTGCTCAACCGCTATGGCAGGAATTTGCAGGCCCTTAAGATAGAGACAAAGCCACATAATCAGCTGGTCAGTGAAGCCGACCGAATGGCCGAAAAGGCAATCATCGATATCATTCGCACGCATTACCCTGAGCACTCAATCCTGGCTGAAGAGAATGGTGATTCAGACGGCAACGATTATCAATGGATTATCGATCCACTGGATGGCACTAATAATTTTCTGAATGGATTTCCATTTTACAGTGTATCGATCGCCCTCAAACAAGCAGAAAATCTAGTCTTGGGAGTGGTGTACGATCCGGTGCATGACGAGATGTTCTCAGCCTATGCGGGACAGGGCGCCACGCTGAATCACACACCCATGCAGGTCAGCAGAAAATCAGAAATGCGCCGGGCGCTGATCGGCACGGATGTACCGCATCGGTCCGATGTTGATACCGAGCGTTATCTGAAAATTCATGAGAGAGTCATTCACAACTCATTGGGAATACGGCGTGGCGGCTCCGCTGCACTGGATCT
>JBGTHR010000086.1:0-5424 GCA_041746095.1 Gammaproteobacteria bacterium
GTCGCAAGATGATGGCCAGACATGGCGGGAGCTTAGGCAGCATGGCGCTACTCTGGCAAGGCATCCGGATATCGCGGCAAGCCATGACACCAGTATTGGTGTCGTGTGGGATGAAAGTAATGCTGATGGTAAGGGAACACAGATATTATTAGCCACATCGACTGACGGGGGCGAAAGCTGGAGCACAGCTCAAATTCTCAGCCAGCCCGGAGTGGCTGCATCACACCCGAAGATCATTAGCATGAATAATCAATTCAGTATATTCTGGACCGAATCAGGAGAAAATAATCAACTCAGACTGATGACATCCGTGTACCCACTCTGAGACTCATTGCTGAATTATTCCAGCTGACAAAGCATGCTATTTTATACGCAGTTTACGAATCCGTCGTCTTAACAGATCGATCTCTTTATCATCTTTATATGACGAATATCTCAGCCGCGCATAGTGCTGAAGAACCGGTTCTACCAGATCACCGATATCGGGCCTGGCCGCACGAATCCTTCTAGCATATTCTATAGGGCCTTCCGCAGTCAGCCGGGGAAGATTAACAGAGGTGAGTTTATTGCTCAGTCGTTCGTAAGCCCGCACAAGTGGATCGGTTGGCGTGATTCTGTTGTTCCAGAAGAAGGCCAGTGTATAGGCCACCATGAATGCCGAAATACCGGTCACCATCCAGACAATCAACACCTGCCATTGCGCAGCATCGTGACCTAGCCAGGAGAGCAGGGCCTGTTGTCGATCCGGCCCATAGGAAAGCACCCAGGCATTCCATTGAAAATTGACATTGTCCATGGCAAGATTCAACCGGTTTAGCCAACTGCCCGCATGACTGGCGCGCACGAACATTGGCAACAGTGAATTCTCACGCAGAGCAGAGCTTATGCCTGTCAGTATGCGTTCCGGCGCCACTGCAGCCGTAGGGTCAACACGCACCCAACCTTCGTTCTGAAGCCAAACCTCGGCCCAGGCATGTGCATCGGCCTGTCTGATCAGCATGTAGTTTCCCAGTGGATTCCATTCACCACCGGAATAACCGGTAACCACCCGCGCTGGCAAACCTGCAGCCCGCATCAGCACTACAAAACTGCTGGCGTAGTGTTCACAAAACCCTTCGCGAGTATTGAACAGGAATGCATCCACCGGATCCCTGCCCAGTGGCTGTGGTGTCAGAGTATAGAAGAAATTTTGCTTGCTGAAGAATTCAAGTGCCTGCTCAATCGTTCGCTGTGGATCACTATTGGCATTGCGTCGCCATTCCGAAGCGAGTTGCCTGGCCTGTGCTGCGCCACGTTTCGGTAGCCGAAGTGCAAGGTGGCGTTCGTATGAGTTCAGATCGCGGCCAATGGTGTAGTCGAGATTTGACACCATCTGGTATTTTATTCTCTTTTCCAGCGGCTTATTCAGCAGCAGTTGATAGTCGCCGTTAAGCGTTGCATCTGAAGGAATACTGTCTGGAATATCCAGAGCGAATAACCACTGCTTACCATGTGGCTCAAGCGTCACCTCGTAACGGATTATGTCCTCGGATTGTATGTCAGAAGGCGCTTGAGTTATTGGTGCGCTGGCGTGAGCGCGCCATGTTTGTCCATCAAAGTTCCATAGCACCGGGCCACGCCAATAGCGTCGTGATGATGGCGGAGGTTCACCCTCAAACTCGACACGAAATGCTACTTTATCGGATTGTGTCAATGAACTGATTTGACCCGGTGACATGCTGTCACTCAGACCGGTGATGCCGCTGCCTGCATCATCTGGTAAAGCCCATAATGGTCCTGAGAGTCGCGGAAAAAGTATAAACAGAATGAGCATCAGGGGTATCGACTGCAGCAACATAGTGCCTGCGAATCTGAAACGATAAGCATAACTCAGTGCCGCATTGCGCTTGTTAAGCTGCATCAGTGTCATGGGGATGATCACTGCAACTGCAATAGCGTATAAAGTGACAGGTATGCTCTGAGTGTAAAAAAAATGAGTAATCAGCATGAAACAGCTTAGACATGTCACCAGCATGCCATCTCTCAAATTGCGTGTTTCAAGTGTCTTGAATGAAAGCATCAGCACGAACAGTGATACACCGGATTGCAGACCCAGCAGAGTGCCATGTTCAAAATACACGCCGGCCGTGGTGATCATTACGATCAAGGTCAGTAATATACGTGCGCGTACTCGACGCAGGTCGATACGGGACATTGCTCGAATCAACAATGCACAACCCGCTACCAGACTGATCCAGAATGGTATGCGGGTAACATGCGGGATCAACACCAGACTCACCAGCAGCAGTAGCCAACTGAGCGAGTCGTTCTCAAGTGTGTTCGAGTGTGAGTAGTTAGTTTTCAAGCGTCTGTCGTCCAAACAGGGCGAGTGCACGCAAACAGCGTTGTGTATGATCACCACCATTGGCAGGCGGGATGTGCTGATTGGGCAATCTCAGCCCGAAATATTTGTCTGCAGCTTGAAACTCCAGAATCCAGTGACAGAGTATGGATAATCGTATTTCTGTGTCATTGACATTGATAGCATCAAAATCCAGCCATACTTGATCAGCCGATTCACCAGTGAATAGTTTGGTGGACATCAATTGTGTCCTGGCCAAAGTTTTCCATGCGATATGGCGAGGTGGATCCCCCGGGCGATACTCTCGTAAACCGGCATAGTCATCACAGCCCTCAGCCGGATCATGCGTCTCGCCCTGATAATTAGCACTGGTTGCAAATATCGGGGGTGATGCACTCACCTCAGGCGTCGGATATACAATAATGTGTGCATCGAATTCAAGCCATGACCATGCACGAAAGAGTCCCAGCGGGAATCGCGTGGAAAGCACGAATCTTCCGGGTTTCAGATAACCTCGACGATCTGTCGAGACGCGGAGTGTTGCCTGGTTGCTGCCGTGTTCTGCTATAGAGATGCAATCGGTTGTGATTCGCTGCCACACTAACTCCAACGCATGCCTGGCATGCCGAGTGGGATTTGTTATCTCAATATGAAACTCAGCGGTTTGACCTGCAAATACTGGTAGTGCTGCTGGCTTGCTGATCGAAAGATTAAGCAGATTACGATGGGTGCTCCACATGGCAATTCCACCCACTCCGGTAAGGAGGAAACTCACCACAAACGCCATATTGTTGTTGTAATTCATAGCTGCAAGCAGCATAACCATAAGGGTTATGGCGTAGTAGTAACCGAATATTGTGGGCAGAATATAGATGCGTCGACGATGCAGAATGATCTCGCTGGTCGCGACAGACTCATGACGAGTCAGCCAACGGATCGCAGCCTGACGCATGTCCGGCAGCTTAACTGATCTGTCAGACATGGATTGAATATCAGGGAATAGCGACCTGATTTAGCAGATCCCTGGTGAGTTCATTTGAGTCGATCAAGCCCTCACTGGCATGCAGGCGATGCCCTGCTACCGTGTGAAATACTGCTTGCAGGTGTTCAGGCAAAACAAATTCATGGTCATGAATATAGGCCCAGGCCTGCGCACTTCGAACCAGAGACACACCGGCGCGCGGCGATAGCCCTATGCGGTAAACTCCCGGTCGTCGAGTATAGGCAAGAATCGCCTGCAAATAATCCAGCAGGGCGGTAGAGACATGCACTCTGCCGGCTTCGTCCTGCAGTTTTCCAAAAGCGCAAGGATCGGTAGCAGGGGGTTGCTGATTAATCATGCTGCGTCTGTCTTGACCCTGCAGGAGTTCCCGCTCGGATACAGCATCTGGATAACCTAAGCGAATCCGCATGAGGAAACGGTCAAGTTGTGATTCAGGTAACGGGAAGGTGCCAATCTGATGACCTGGATTCTGAGTGGCTATGACAAAAAATGGCGCGGGTAGGGCGTGGGTTTCTCCTTCCGTGGTGACTTGATGCTCCTCCATGGCTTCCAGTAACGCACTTTGAGTCTTGGGCGTAGCACGGTTGATTTCATCAGCGAGCACCAACTGACAGAATACCGGCCCTGGATGAAACACGAAGCGGCCGCTTGTTTGATCATATACGGATACTCCAAGCACATCGGTCGGCAGCAGGTCACTGGTAAACTGGATACGTTGAAATTGCAGTCCCAGGACTTGGGCAAGGGTATGCGCCAGTGTCGTCTTTCCAACACCCGGGAAGTCCTCTATCAGAAGGTGTCCCTTGGCGAGCAGGCAGGTCAATGCCAGGCGTATCTGCATATCTTTACCGAGTATTACCCGGTTTATAGCCTGCAGTATGCGGCTTATCAAAACATGATTGGCAGATCGAGTGGATAATTCAGTAACAGCCATTTCAAGTACCCGCGTAATTGAAAAGATGGATCGAACTATGACTAATTAATGTCACATGATAGGCAACTGATGGGAGACCGGTAAATGTAAGTAACCTCCGTAAAATACTAATTCGACTGATGAAATAAAGTTTAATGCAGTGACTATTATCTTGTGACTAATATCACAAACTATGATGTGGTGTACAGATACAATTCTTATAGATAGATTCAGGGAGCTGATAGAAGGTTTTTACAAGGAGCAAGTATGGAACGACGCAACAGCACACGCAGTCAAGCCGCACAGAATGTTCAGCTTTACTGCCAGGAATTGGGCATACGCCGTCTGCGGCCTGTCGATATCAGTGCACGAGGTGTATACATTAAGGCGCAATCACCTGTGGGTGCGCCTAAAGGCAAGATGGTCAAGTTAATATTTATCATTGATAAGGGCAGCCTGGTTAAGATTGCTCGTATCTCAGCCTATGTAGCCAGAGTCAGCGATGGCGGTATGGGATTTGGTTTTTCAAGGGATGCGCGCAGAAGCGCCTGGGTTCGAACCTGACAGAGCTATTTCCCCATGTTCATTCAAAGACGGGTGGCAGTTAGGCGCCGAAAAGGAGTTGCGCCGCTTGTTTCGCCGCCACCTACCGAAATGCCGGTCGTGCGTCAGGACAGGCGCAGTTATAGCGAAAGACGTATCAATCAGGCCAAACGGATGTGGCAACAGTCAGAGTCCGTTTCCCGCTTCAGCAAGATTTTACTTTGGCTGGGCGATACGATTATCCAGATCCATAATAATTCTCCCGATTATATTATAGGGCGTACTCCGACCTGTGAAATTATCCTCAATCATCGTTATTTGTCGCACCAACATGCACGGATTCGTTGGCAAAATGGCGCATGCATCCTGGCCGATCATAGCCGAAATGGGACATATGTTAGAACAGACGATGTCGGTTATGTGCATTTAAGGGATGAGTACATTTTTCTGACAGGCAGGGGACATATCAGCTTTGGTCTTCCAATAGGAACCTGTAAAGAGAATAATTTGATGCATTACTGCTGTCAGTGAGATTTGCTGGCCTGATTGACTGGTTTGAGGTTTATCAGCCGCCACATAGATGTTTCTGAGTTTTTAGAGTCCCCGATAGGGGATCGGTAAACC
>JBGTHR010000087.1:0-5841 GCA_041746095.1 Gammaproteobacteria bacterium
GCGCGGTGTGATCCAGCGGTGAACTTTATGATTGACAGTCTCGGCACTTTCCAGGACACGTGGAAACCATTGACTGCGTGAGAGGGCGTCACAACCTGCGAGCACAGATGTGCTTACTAGAGCCAGTGTGCGGGTCAAAAATCGACGACGGGTAAATCGGCTTTGTGACATGATCTTAAGGTTCCGTTTTAATCTCATAGCGGCCGGTCAGCATCGAACGCATATTGTTCCATACACCGGATACGAGCACCATGAAGACGTGTATCAGGAAAAAGCCAACGAAGCTGAACGCACAGAGAAAATGGATCGTGCGCGCCGTCTGACGTCCACCGAATACTGTCAGTAACCAGGGAAAGGCGCTGTCCAATTGCGGAGACATTGTCATCCCGGTCAGCACCACCAGGGGACCCAGCACGAAGATAACAATAAGGTATGCAAGCTTTTGCATGACATTGTATCGACCACTCTCATTTTCAGGATAGCGGAACTTCAGGTGGTCCAGAATTGAGCCGCCCAGATGCCTGATCTCCTGCCACTTTGGCAACAGGTCTCGCCACAGGTGACTGCTAAACACGGTATAGGCGATGTACAGAGTGATATTGATGACGAACAACCAGGCAAAAAAGAAATGCCAGCTGCGCGCCATAGAGAGCCACTGAACACTGGGGAGCGTGGCCCACGCTGGAAATCCTCTTGATTCGGTCTTGCCATCTGAATTCGTGGATAACCCCAGTAGTCCCGTTGTATTGAACTGATGGCCAAAGACTGTTGTGATGCCGACCGCGTTACCATTGCTGGTGCGTCCGGCATCCATTGCCAGTATTGGTCGTTCAAAATCCGATTTTGATCCGATGTAGAGGGCGGGATGTGCATTGAAAATCTGCAGACCGCTCATGAGCATGATGATTAAAAAAATCAGGTTGGCCCAATGGGCCAGACGTATCGGCAACCGATGACGATAAATCCTGGTGCGATTGTGTGGCATATCGTCCAGGCTATTGTCGGAGGATTTATCTGGCATGGTCAGGAGATCATTATCCGTGCAGTGTGATTTTCGATTGAATGGTGTGTCAGGCGCATAGGATAGTGATCAGAGTTTTGTGTGCGTATGGTTCGCCTGAAGTAAACTTATGCAGGTGCGAATACCGTAAATCTTTAGAAAATACTGTTTCGAATGCCTGCCGAACCAAAATTACCAGAAAAAACTTTTACACTGTGAAGTATAGTCACTTCTGACTTTTATTCCAGCAAATGCTGCGTACCAGTCAGGCGAAATCAGATTCAAAGTACATAATGATTACTCTACCGTTTACGATTAATCAGTTATCCGTCGGTATGTATGGAAGCGGATATCTTCAAGATGCTGTTGGATCAACCGAACTTGAGCCTCAAGGCGCATGATGCGCGAGTGAATCACGGATGATTGCGGAATTAGAGGGCAGCCGTAGCATTCGTGAACCATGCACGTTAACTCTGATCCTCTTCCTCTGGCAAACCCACATGAAGCCTCTTGTTGCGTTCAAGGATTTCCTGACGCATCTGTATACGCATCTGCGCAGCCTTAAACAATTTATGTTCGGACTCCGACTCTAGTTCAAGCGCAGGCACAGCAGTTGATTTGCCATTTTCATCTACGGCCACCATCGTGAAATAGCATGAGTTGGTGTGGCGTTTCTCGTTGGTGTGAAGATTCTCGGCAAGGACTTTGACGCCAATCTCCATGGAGCATCGCCCGACATAATTAACATGGGCCTTCAGTGTGACAAGATCACCAACTCGTATAGGCTCTTTGAAGATAACCTGATCAAGAGAGGCCGTCACCACATAGTTTCTGCAATAACGTGCTGCGCAGGCGTAGGCCGCCTGATCAAGCAGTTTCAACAGTGCGCCGCCATGTACTTTGCCGGTAAAGTTGGCCATATCGGGTGTCATCAGGACAGTCATATACAGGTGTTTTTCTTGCTTGCTCATGAAGCGAGTATCATAACCAGATAGTGATGCAGCAAATAGCAAGTGTTATCAGACGCTGAGTTTTGTAAAACGGCGGGGAAAAGCATACCTGTTGTAACGGGTATGCTCATTCTATACGAATGCGTGATTAATGAAATCTTTTCAGTTGTGTTTGGATAAGCCGAGCTGTCTAAGCCGGGAGGGCTGAATGATTTCTATCCAGTAGCCATCAGGATCCTTGATAAATGCAACGTCTTTAAGTGCGCCTTCATTCGGACGTTTGACGTATTCCACTTTGTGTTGATCAAACCAGGCGATGGCTGTATCCAGGTCCGGTACTGAAAAGCAGATATGGCCAAAGCCCTGAGGTTTGTCGTTGCCATCGTGATATTTGAAGTCTGAATCTTTTTCAGTGCCCCAGTTGTGTGTAAGCTCAAGTATCGATCGCTGGTTAAATGTCCATTCTGTGCGTTCAGTGGCTTCTTCTGGTGGGTGGTCAGACGACTGCAGTTTTGCAAGAAAGTAGAGAGAGAAATCCAGCTCTGAAAATTCCAGACGCCGCAGTACGCGCATGCCCATGATGCGTGTATAAAAATCCAGTGATATCTCCGGGTCTTTGATGCGCAGCATTGAATGGTTGAGTGTGAATCCATCAGTCTCCTTGGGAGATTCCGGATGTACGCCTGCGTGGATTTCACCGGTAAATGCCATGAATTAATCCTGCCTTTATTGAATGATAGAGTTTTGAATGCTTAAGCGTTCTTGGGTTATTTGGTTGCCACTGTATTATTTACAGAGACTTTCCTTGCATTTGATTCGCAATATAATCAGCCTGGCGTATTGCTAGCGTGACGATTGTGAGTGTGGGATTTTCGGACGCACCGGTAGTGAACTGACTGCCATCTGAGATAAACAGATTCGGAATATCATGAGACTGTCCATGTTTATTGCACACCCCATCCTGTGCGCGTTCACTCATACGGCAGGTGCCAAGATTATGCGTTGAGGGGTAGGGCGGTACCCGATAGACCTTGGTGGCGCCAACGGACTCGTAAAGCGCAGTTCCCTGACGGTAGGCGTGTTCCCGCATTGCGTCATCATTGGGGTGATCGTCGTAGTGCACATTGGGTATGGGCATGCCGTATTGATCCTTCTCTGATGCGTTTAATGTAACACGGTTGGTTTCACGCGGCATGTCTTCGCCTACAATCCACATGCCTGCCATGTGGGCATAGCTATCCATGGCTGCGGTAAATTCCGGCCCCCATGCGCCGGGATCAAGGAACGCGGCCATAAAAGGAATGCCGAGTGCGAGAGTTTCCAGTTCATAACCACCCACGAAGCCGCGTTTGGGATCGTTGATGGCCTCATCGCTGATTATACCGGCCATGGTGGTGCCACGATACATATGCACCGGCTTGTCAAATACCGCATACACCGAGCCTGTAGTATGACGCATATAATTACGCCCTACCTGGCCGGAGGAATTCGCCAGCCCATCCGGATATTTGCCGGAGGCCGAATTGAGCAGCAGGCGCGGAGTCTCGATTGAGTTGCCAGCCAGACACACCGCGCGCGCCTTTTGACGCTGTTCCTTGCCATCGGCATCGAAATATACGACAGCATTAACCTGCCCCTTTTCGTCATGCTCAATATGAGTCGCATGCGCCTGAGGCCTCAAATCCAGATGGCCGGTAGCTTCGGCTTGTGGTATTTCGGTATAGAGCGTGGACCATTTCGCGCCGCTTTTACAGCCCTGAAAACAAAAGCCCAATTGCAGGCACGATGCCCGTCCTGCACGGGGACTGCTGTTTATCGCCATGCGTCCGGTGTGGCATTTATAGCCAAGCTTTTGTGCGCCGTTGTACATCACCTTGAAGTTGTTATTGCCTGGCAATCCGGGAATATCGTGAGTGCGTGTCACTCCCATCTTGTCTTCGGCCCTGGCGTAATAAGCTTCAAGTTCGTCCAGGCTGAGTGGCCAGTCCAGCAGATTCGCGCCGGGCAAATTACTGTATTCAGAGCGTGTCTTGAACTCGTGGGCCTGAATGCGCAGGCTGGCGCCAGCCCAGTGTGTGGTGGTGCCACCCACGGTCTTGCAGATCCAGGCAGGCAGATTCGGAAAATCGCGTGCGACCCGCCAACTGCCGGATGTGGTTCGCTTATCCAGCCAGGAGAGCTGACCAAATGCGCCCCATTCGTCATTGACGAAGGTACCCGGATCTTCGCGTTTGCCCGCTTCAAGCAACACCGTATTGATACCTTTCTGGCAAAGTTCATTGGCGAGAGTCCCGCCACCGGCGCCCGAGCCTATGATTACCACAACACTGTTGTCATCATGGAGGAACTGGGTCATATCTTCTTCTCCTGCCTATCTTATTTAAGCACTTTTATTAATGTGTTTATTAAGCGGTAGTCGTGACAGCAACGTGCCCGGATTCGGAGAATCTTTATCTGTACTCGACGGGTCTGAGTGCGGTGATTTCCTTCTCTCACAAAAAATGCACTGTTTTGAGTAATTCCCACGTGTCTTTTCTTTCGAGTGAAGTATTAAGCTGCTCAGACTGTTGGACTGGCTGCCTCGGAAGGTGAGGGCAGCCAGTCCAGATCATCGAAGCCTCGTTGCAGGTAGCCGCCATGGGGGAATGATGGGCCTTCGTATCCGAAGTGTGCGAAGGCAAGTTCATTGTTATACAGGGAAACCACGCCTGTACTTCGAACCTTTTCAAAAAATGGCTCGCCCGCCAGGGATTTCACTTGACCAGCCTGCACCTCATTCGATTGTGAAAGCCAATCACTTTCAGACAAATCATCCAGTTGCATCACGCCTGAGACAAGCAACTGCTTTACGGAGGAATCTTTACCGGCAGCCTGATCCAGATCCTTGACAATTAGTGCGTAAACTGCGTCTTCAAGCGTCTTATGCGGGAAGATGTGGCGAGAGAATTTGAGCAGGGTATCCGCCTGGTGTTGATCTAGCGTTACAAGCGCGAGCGCCCATGACCTGGATGGCGCCAGCAGTGCGATAGGTCCACTGGCAAATGCAAGTGTGCCAACGATTATGGCGCCGCCTGATTTAAGAAATGCACGGCGATTGAGTGCTGCTTCTGGCATTTTAATGTCTCCTCCATATAGAGCGCAGAGGGCAGAATAAACTACTATGCGCGTGGATTAGCTTAGTGACGCTGAAGATCTTTTTATTAGTTATATAGTATAGATCGAAATTAGTAGTGTTGCGAGACTGCGACTGAATTTAAGTCAACGTCATGATTTGAGATTATTTGGATTGCCCTCAAATCATTTAGTATTTAAGCATATTCTAAATTCCTGGTCTAAGAGTATATTTCAATTTACAGACTAATAGCGATATACACAGAATGAAGTTACTCCAGGGGTTACAAATCTGTCCGTTGTCTGCTCGGTATTTATCGCTGAGTTAACCTTATAATAGTGCAAAACTACCAGTTATATTTACTGTGCTCTCAAGGCGCTGACGTGATGTCTCTCTATTTCAAAGACCTCATATGCGTATCGTGTGAAGTGATTTGAGCCTAAGCACGAATCACTTTGATTGAGTAATTACTCTCTTTTGGTTTATACATTTTATTCATGGAATTCATTGACGCAACATTAAGTTCATTGCCACTGGAAATACGGCTGATAATATTCGCCGGTTTTGCAGTGGGCATGCATCTGCTCGTACAGGTGATCAGATATTCGAGTACGAAGTTCTTATCGAAGGAGTCCTATCGAAACCAGCGTAAACTGCAGTCGATTACCACACTTGCGACCAGCGCAGTCGTATTTTCACTTTACTTTCTTGCTGTGGGCCTGATACTGAGTGAGCTGGGTGTGTCTTTGACTGCGTATCTGGCAAGCGCCTCAGTGATT
>JBGTHR010000088.1:0-2706 GCA_041746095.1 Gammaproteobacteria bacterium
ACAGCCGCAATAATGTGCAGCAATCACTGAGCAATTATTTTCTTAAAGTTGCCGTCATCACTTTGAAAATAGACTATGCCATCTTCATCCGCAATGATGGCAACAGTTCCCGCTGGCTCACCTTTTCGCCTGTAATGTTAATTCGCGATGGGAATCAGTGTATCCAGCGAAGCATCATCAATTTGTGCGTAGACGTTATTACCGTCGGTTAGTATCAGCAATTGAGAATTTTTATCCTCGGGGAAGCGCTTCGTTACCTGCTCATATTTACCAATAATCTTTGCGAGTTCGGCCTGCTTTAACTGTGCGGCATTGGGTGGAACAATTTTTTTGGCATCACTCACGATCCAGTTTTCAATTAGCGTTCGCATCTCCTGCAACGCATCGCTGTGCGCAGAATTCATGATCAGGAAATATCCGAGATTATTCTCCCGCGTATAGCCAAAGTGTGAGATATAACCATGCGCCTCTCCTCCATGTCCATGGAACAGGTGACCATTCTGATACCACTGATAATTACCCAACCCGTAACCATAATGTAGCCCATGCCTGGCGGCCAGTGTCGTACTTACAGTCTCCATTTGTTCTATGGATGCAGGGGTGACGATTGCTCTATCTTTGTATTTGCCTTTATTAATCAGCATTTGCACGAACCGGCTCATCTCTGGAAGGGTCGAGTTGATGGCACCGAACGGGCGGTAAATCATATGCCAGTAGGGGATCGATTCACCCTCTTTTGTATAAGCGGCAGCCAGATCTGGCCGAATATCATCGGTCAGAAAAAAAGTGCTGCGCTTCATGCCTAATGGCTTAAATATTTCCTCGCCAACATAGTCTTCAAAAGTCCCTTGCGTTACCTCTTCAAGCACATAGGCTGCAATGGCCGGGCTGATATTGGAATAGGAGTGATGAAGGCCCGGCTTCCATTTTATTATCCTTGACTCGGGATGAACCTTGAATGCATCCTGCAGCGATATCGGATCAGATTGATTATGGCTGAATTCTTCCTCGGATAAGTCTCGCAACCCCGCCGTTTGCTCCAGCAGATATACGATTCGCAGCGGACTCTTTCTCTCCCACGGATTTTCATACGGTGGACTTGGTACATGCTGGCGAACTTCGTCATTAAGCTTAATCGCCCCCTGTTCCTGTAATCGCAGCAACGCGAGTGCAGTGAAGGTTTTGGTGATGGAGCCAATTCTGAATACCGTGTTTTCAGTAAATGTTCGTTTCGAGTCAATATCCGCCAGACCCAGGGCGCCGATCCAGAGCGGGCCAGAATCCGATACCAGGGCTATTCCTACGCCGGGTATCTCGTCCTTTATGCGTTTTGCTTCGATTGCATCAACGAGTCTCTTAATTTCAAAATCTCTATTGTCCTGAGAATAAGCACATAATGAAGTCAGCAACAGGACTGCCAGTATCAGTAATCGCATCGAATTTCCTTGATATTTTTTACTCGGAAAACACCGTGTCTTCAATTTTTCATGTCCCCATCAATCCTGCAACAGACTATTCAAGGGTTTCATAACATTATCTACATAGCTAAGGCTAGAAGCAAAATACAGAATCCTGGCTGACTGCAATACATACTGAAACTGCTGCAAGGCCAGACAGGTACAAAATGCTGAGTGACTCGGACTGTTTCTTTATACTCAAAACAAGGGAGTGTAATGGTGGAGTTATCATGATAGCTTGAACACATTCGCACATTATTTCACCGGGGCCTGCTGAATCATGAGCAAAAGTTCTGCAAGTGATACGTATAAACAAACCATCAAGGCGCTATCTGATCGAATCGTAGAGGCCCAACGGCCAATTCGAATACTCGATTCAATAAAATGGGACAACTCCATTCAGCAACAGTTTTTTGCGGCAGACTTCAAGGAACTGCCTGCGATTGACAAAGAGTATTATGCTCAAACTCCTTTAACCTTCGACTCACAGGGCAAAAAGCTGGAGTTTGAGGAAATCGCCCGGGACATACGCCGCAAGCTGGGGCAGTTTAATCCCTTGGCCAGGATTATGGAGCGGCTCTGCCGGGAATACTGCGATGTCATTCGCATGCTTGAATCCCGTGGCCAGGCAGAATTTTCGCACATCTCGCAACAGCTTTATGGCAGCTCAACGGATGCCTTTCATGCGGGAGATCCCAATCTCAGCGATATGGCCGTGATGATTTCAGATACGCTGGTGAATATAGATAAGGACTTCGGCAAGAATCTTGAGGTCAAGGACATCACCGGCGAGCAGGCAGTCGCCATGCTGCAGGAGCGTCTTGATAATTATTTCAAGACGTCCGAACGCCTGGTGGAGGTCCGACTGGACGACGGCATCATCTCGGATGCTGCTGCCGGTGCCGATTATATCAAGATTCGCCGGGACGCAATGTTCAGCCAGTGTGATGTCCGTCTGCTGGAGATACATGAGGGCTGGGTGCACCTGGGAACCACTTTAAATGGCCTGCAACAGCCAATCTGCACGTTCCTTAGCAAGGGAGCGCCTTCGTCAACCATGACTCAGGAAGGCCTTGCGATTATCACCGAGATATTTTATTTCGCCTCCTATCCTGCACGTGTCCGCCGTTTGACCAATCGAGTCATCGCCGTCAATATGGTGGAAGAAGGCGCCGATTTTATTCAGGTATTCAACTATTTCAGGGATCAGGGACTAAGCGAAACTGATTGTTATAATCAAACGCTACGC
>JBGTHR010000089.1:0-2208 GCA_041746095.1 Gammaproteobacteria bacterium
ATTTATGCGCTTGAATCAGTGCATTGCGCGCCAGATTCTCTCCAGAAATACCGGTGGGAAATCCAAGATAGTTTTCAATCTTGGAACTGCGACTGGCCTGCCCTCCTGGTGCAATGGAGTCAATGACCAATACGCTAAGCCCTTCGGATGCGGCATAGACTGCGGCTGCCAGTCCTGCTGGCCCGGCACCGATAATGATAACATCACAGGTATCCGTCTCTATGGGATTACGAAGTCCCAGGCAGCGCGCCATGTCCTGTAAAGACGGACGTTTATAGGTTTGATTATCGCGCGTGATCACAATCGGAAGTTCATCAGGTTCAACGTTGAGTTCGAGCAGTAATTTAGCCACGCCTTCATCACGATCAATATCCAGAAACGTGTGAGGATAGCCATTGCGCTGCAGAAACTCCCTGACCTGAAACGTCTCCTGTGAATACGTAGTGCCGACAACCTTGAAGTAACCTTCGCTCTTGAGCAGGGCTGAACGTCTCAGAATGAAACTTTGTAGAATAATATCACTGAGTTCGGAATTTTCGACGATGATGCGATGCAGATTTTCTGGTGGCACGGCGATCAATCTGACATCGGTTTTGGCGCGCACTTCTACCAATGCGACTTCGCCAGTGAGTGTGGAAATTTCACCTATGATTCCACCCGGACCATGGGTAATCACAGGAACCTCATTACCATCCTGATGTTGCAGGATTTCGACTTCACCCTCCATTACGATATAAAAATTATTCTGGCGGTCGCCCTCCCTGATCAGGACTTCTCGCGCCACGATAGACATGCATTCACCAAATTTTTTTATTGCTGAGATCTGCTCCTGATTGAGTTTGGGATGTGTTTTACTGCCGACAATATCTTCCATTACTGTATTCCTCAATCAGGAGTGTGCAAGCATATCAACGTAATGAATATTTTCGATCATTTGCCATCTTAAGCAGCGTGCGATTTATCGGATTTTTCCCATTGTGTATTCATTAGAAACTCATTCTGCCAGGCCAGTATCTGTTCTTTCGGGAAACCAATCGATTCGATAATTTCGGCTGCAATCATCTCTGGATTCTTGCCGCGTTTGTTTATTCTCTTTACGCCAACCGCATTGTAGGGTTCGGTGACACTCTCCTCGTTCACTACTACAATAAGTATGGCATCTGCAGCTTTTCGCAGGAGAACATTCATCAGTCCTGGTTCGTGCTCCATCGTCAGAATTAATGCGCGCAACGATTCACTCGCGGCATTCTCTAAAAGATGCGGCTGTTTGAGCGTACCGTATGCAACCTGGTAGCCATCAGTGCGCGCATCGGCCATAGCCTGACTATCATCAGTCAAAATCACATAATCCTGTCCCAGCTTGAATAATCCACGCGCGACGAGTCGAGTCTCATCCGTAATACCTTCTATCAATACACGTCCTTGCTGGAGCAGCAGATTATCTTCTGTATTTTTTGTCAGATCCGCATCCGGCACACATTCGATTCGACGACTGATAGCCGCACTCAATGAATCCAGCCACGGCGTCACCGCCATCGTTAAAACTACGGTCGCGATCAGTATCGACGAGAATGTCTCCGAAATACTCGCCTGTGCGGCCAGCAATCCAATAAGGATAAATGCAAACTCACTGCCTTGCGCCAACAAACCACCCAGATGAATTGCGAAGCCATTGGCGCCCCCGACCAACCGACCCGCACAAAACGTGGCTACCGCCTTGACTGCTAAAAGACCAAGCGTTGACATGATAAGCATCAGCCATTGATCAAGTACGATAGCGAGGTTGATCTGCATGCCTATGGTTATAAAAAATAAGGCAAGCAGTAGTCCCCGGAATGGCTTCATCTCGGTTTTGACGAGATAACAGTATTCAGATTCAGAGAGAATCATACCCGCCAGAAACGCCCCAAGTGGCAGGGACAATCCAAAGCTACCGGTCAACCACGCAACTGAAAACACCAGCAGCAATGCGGCCGCAGTAAAAAGTTCATCGCCACTGATGCTGGTCAGGAATGCGAACAGCGGCCTCAGCAAACGACCCAGTATTGCCACAATGCTCACTGCCAGGATGAGTTTGATAAACGCAAACAATAATGTCGTCGTCAGGGCTGAGGATGAATCAGCGACATTTTGTGTCAACATCAGCAGGAATACGGCGCATAAGTCCTGAAAGATCAGGACACCAATAACAGTCCTGCCCAGTGGTGT
>JBGTHR010000090.1:0-5566 GCA_041746095.1 Gammaproteobacteria bacterium
AACGCGGCAGGCAACGAGATCACCTGCACGTCTTGATTCAGCAAATTGCGGAATAATTCTGGAAAACGTAGATCATAACACACAGTAAGCCCTAACCTACCCACAGGCGTCTCCAGCACCTGAATTTTGTTGCCCGGAGCAATGGTCGCAGATTCCTCGTACTTCTCGTCACTATCCACCAGATGCACGTCAAAAAGGTGGATTTTGTCGTAACGCGCGACCTGTACTCCATCGCTATTGAATACCAGACTGGCAGCGTAAACCTTATTGGGATCGTTGCATTCCAGTGGTATGGTTCCACCCACTATCCATACCTTGTGACGAGAGGCCTGCTCGGCCAGAAAGGACTGTATACGGCCCTCACCCGGAATCTCCCGCGCAACAACCTTGGCCTGTTCATCCATTCCCATGATGGGGAAATTTTCCGGCAGCACAATCAGTTTTGCGTCTTGTTCAACGGCATTTTTGATCAGGCGCGCGGCCTCGGCCAGATTCGGTTCCACATGCGGACCGGAAGCCATTTGTACTGCTGCGACTTTACTCATATTTTTGTGCGTGTCCTGCATAATTTACTATAAAGTTGTCTGGACCTGCTCTTCATTAAGCCCATACACATCAAACAAAATCTCGACTATCTGTCAGGCGAAGACGTTTCTGGGGCGAAGCTCTTCTGCGGTGGTGGTATAACCTCATGAATATCAGGATCGTCCCAAGGGCCGGTAACCCGGTATTCAAGAGTTACCAGCTTATCAATATCCTGTCCAAGTTGTTCGCCAAGCTTTTCAGCGACCAGCACGGCCGCACCCAGAATGGGCCCACCCAACAAAGCGCCAGCAACTGGCAGGCCAGCACTGATTTCAGGATTGACTTTAACGATCTGATCATAATCTTTCGCTACCAGACCAGTGCGACCCTGAATGGCGATTTTTGCCGAAGGTCCTTCCATTCTTAAATTGTCTGTGTAGACATTGGAATCTTCAAATCTGAGATCTCCTTCGATGGTATCAAAAGCCAATCCTTTTTTGAAAATATCCTTGAAATTAAGGGACAGACGACGCTGCAACGTGCTTATATTAAATAAACCCAACAACCTCGCCGCACCTGGCTTGATTTTCTTTAAACGTCCATCACTGATTTCTACACGCGCCATGCCCTTCAATCCATCAAAGTCAAACTGATAGGGTGCATATGGCCATTGTAGCCCACCCACGGCAGATGCCATTCCACCACTGAAGCTGTTTTCAATATGCAAACTGTCCAGAGCTTTACTGATATTCTCGCTTTTAAGATCAAATTCAAACTCTGAGCTTTGCAAATCGTTTATTTTTTGCCATGTGCCATTCACACGACCTTGGAGATCAGAGCCTGCCAGTTGCAGATACTGGAGTTTAATACCATTATCGATCGGCTTGGTCTCCATACTCACTTCGGTAAAGTCAAATGTCTTGTAGCTAAGTTTGTGGGTGGACAAACGCAGCGCAGGAATATTTGCAGGATCCATAGACTTTTCCTCGCCGGGATTGCCGAATTCCGAATCCAGAACCAGATGATCCAATGCCGCGATGATCGGCTGATTATTTGTCCGGTCATGCGGTATCTCTACAGTGCCCTTAACCGCAGCAGAATCGAGTTTAAGATCCCATGTCTCTGACGTACGCATAGCCCATATCTTAAACTCGCTGAACGGGTAGCCCGCCAGCTCCAGCGACTTGATATCTGCATCAAGGTAATCCAGTGATAACAACTCAGCATCGACCTTGCCTGACTTGCCGTTACCTGATTCAGAACCGCCCTGCAAAACGTCCTGCCACTGACTCAGGGAAAAATCATCCAGAGTGGCGAGCACGGAAACACCTTGCTCAGGCAGTTCGGCCTTACCACGATTAACGCGCAATTCCGCACGATCAATCCAATTGTTAGATGAATTTCTATTTGCCAACAACAGCGCTGACACGGAATCCCCGTATTCAATAGCAAATGGATGCTTTTCACCGCTGGAGAACTGCGTTGCAAAGATAAACTCCCTGGATTCGGCCTCTGACTTTTTGAAAGGTTCAGGAAGGTCAACCTTTATGCCTTGCAAATCGGATGTCAGTCTAATTCCAACACGCATGTCAGAGTCTTCCCTGTTTATAGATGGCAGATCCAGCATTGCCTTCCAGTTTGAGCTGCCCTGTAGAGTATTGATCAGCGGGTGACGTAATGTAGTGAGCAATGAGTGTGGATTGAAATTACCAGTGCCAGTAAGTTCTGTTCGCCCGCTTGTTTTAGGCCTAGCGATAAATTCAACCGGATTACCAGCCAGCGTTGCCGTAACCCCGTTGGCGGTCACGCCCTCATTGTCAAATCGAAACGCGCCATTGATATCATTGAAGTCCAGCGCAAGCGCTTTATAGGAGAGACCGGAATTCACAAGCTTAAGCTTGCCGCTAATTCGGCGCTTCGCCATTGCCTCGGGAATCTTCGTTACAGGCAGTGTCATATCGAGTTCAAGATTAGCCGGTCCGCTGAGCTTGAATTCCCTGGCAATCACGGCATCTGCCGATATGAGTGATGCCTTCGTGAAATAATCCTGAATATCCTGCAAAGGACCCTGTGCATTTGCTGATATGCTGATATTAGCGCGCTTAATATCATCTATTCTGACTTGAGCAGACTCAATGCTGGAATTTAGAATGGTTGCTTGACTTGCAAGCAATTCCAAAGACTGATTGCGCCATGTCAATTCACCGGCAAGATTCGATAGCTGCGGCCAGTCCTGCCTATAATTAATGACAGCATTTTCAACGCTCAGCTTGATATCCAGCAAACCTTCATCATTATAAAACGGGAAATCCTCTGGACGACCTTTGAATTCCAGTGTGCCATTTTTTATATCACCATCGACAATGCCATTCTTCAGCCAGTCCTGCAGATTGGGCTTTAGCGTGAGCGGCACATAGCGACCAAAATTGACGCCATGTGCGCCAAGCACACCTAGTTGTATTTCAAGTTAGGGAGAGTTTCCATCCAGTGTCATGCCGAGCTTTCCATATACATCAATATCAGAATTGGTGAGTGAGAAGCGATCGGCAAGCAGAGTGATTCCATTCTGCGTTTGCAACCACCTCAGTCTGGCATTTAGATTATTTGCACTGAGCGAATCTTCAAACAGCTGTGGATAGGTAAATACCAGCGAATGACTTTCCACAGCGGCTTCACCAGACGATTGATCCAGGTTAAACGTACCCTGTAGACCGGCCAATCCAGGTAGATTGCTGGTAGTGCCTACGTTCAGCGAGGCGAAATCCCCACTTGCCGAATAACCAAGTGGAGAGTCTTGTTTGTTCTGGAACTCAACTCGGAAATTTGAGAGGTCACCTGACGGGGCAAGTTGTTGTGTCGTCTGGAGAAATTCCGGTGTTAACAAATCCTGACTGGCAATAACCGCCAGGACATCCTCAACACGCAGATAGTCTACTGCTGCAGTCAATGTCGTACTTTCTGCGGATTTGTGATAATCAAGATTAAAGCCGCTACGCGGCCACTCTCGACTCTGTGAAGACAATAGCAAATTATCCATATCCAGCAACCAGCCAGACTGCTGTTTTTGCCAGCGAAACTGGGTCTGCAAGGATGGCAGGACTATCTCTTGCACACTTACTTGTGATGAGACATTATCATTTCGCGAGATGTGCAAATCCTCAATCTCGATACTGCCAGTCCAGCGTTCAGGTTGGCCATTCGCCCAGTGACTCCAGCCCTCAAGTGAGACCTCTCCCTGTTTTGCACCGAATCGCTCAGTCAGAGTTTTATTCGGCAGAGAATCCAGTTTTAGCCGTTGCGCATCGACATACAATTCGCCTTCCCAGTGAGTAATGTCGGCGAGATCACCCCGAAAATCCATACCAAGCTTTAGCGACTTACCCATTGTCTCAGGCAGTTTAAGCATAGCAATCAAACTGTGTGAATCCGTATTTGATTTAAAGCCAAGATTGACGTCTTCAAGTCGCAGTTGCTGACCGAACAATTCATCATGCCACAACACTGCCGAGGAGATCAGCTCAAGTTCAGTCGCATTCAGCACTTTAATCAACTTGGTATTGTTTCTACTGGACTTGAATCCTGAGAGCATCAGCTTACCCTGCAAGTCCCGAATGACTGTAAAGTTTGCCCCGGATATCTGAATCGCATGGAATCTTGGACTCCTTTCCAGCAACGACCGAAAAATATCGATACTGGCGTGAACCTGCTTTATCGTGACCAGGGGATTACGGGTTTCAGAATCAAGGATGGCAAGATCTTCAAGTATGAGATAAGGATCCAGACGAATCCATTCTGCCTTAATACTTCCCAATGTGATCGGTTTCCCAAGAGATTGACTGACCACACGCTGGATCACATCACGATAGTCAGAGGCATACGGCGAAAATAACCGCACGGCCCCAACCAGCAGAGCCACGCACACTACGCAAATAAACAATGAGTTCAGTGCAAAACGAAACATGAATAGGGCAGCTGCTCCGAATGATCAGCGGGAATTGAAACAGTGCAGATGATTAGATCAAATCAACACTACATCGAATTGATCCTGAGCGTACAGCGCCTCAACCTGAAACTTGATTGATTTACCGATGAATTCCTCCAGTTCTGCAAGGCTGGTGGATTCCTCATCCAGCAATAGATCCACGACCTCCTGTGAGGCCAGAACCAGTAATTCGCTGGTATCAAACTGACGCGCCTCGCGCAAAATCTCACGGAACAATTCATAACAAACCGTCTCCGCTGTCTTGATAGAACCTTGTCCTCCGCATGTCTTGCAGGACTCACACAACACATGTTGCAGACTTTCCCTGGTGCGTTTGCGCGTCATTTCTACAAGTCCCAGAGGTGAAACATCACATATCTGGCTCCTGGCGTGATCTTTCTCCAGCGCCTTCTCCAGCGCACGCATGACCTGGCGTTTGTGGTCTTCCTGCTGCATGTCGATGAAATCGATGATAATGATTCCGCCCAGGTTGCGCAGTCGTAGCTGGCGGGCGATGGACTGCGCGGCCTCCATATTGGTCTTGAAGGTCGTCTCTTCAAGGTTTCGGTGGCCCACAAATCCACCGGTATTGATATCGATGGTCGTCATCGCTTCGGTCTGATCGAAGATCATATAACCACCCGATTTAAGTTGCACCTTGCGCTCCAGCGCCTTCTGAATCTCGTCCTCAATACCATAAAGATCAAAGATCGGCCGGGCTCCCGGATAATGCTCAATGCGGTCGACAATCTCGGGCACCAGTGACTGGCAGAAATCATTAATCTTAATCAGCGTCTCACGCGAGTCGACTCTGACCTTTTCCACATCCTCACGTGACATATCGCGGAGTGTACGCACCGCCAGAGGCAAATCTGAATATACTTCAGATACCGGTTCGGCCTGTCCGATCTTGTGTGAGATCCTGGTCCACAATTCCAGCAAAAACTTTATATCACGACGCAAGGCCTCCTCCGTGACCAATTCTGCTGCTGTCCGTACAATGAAACCATAATTCTGTGCAGATTCAGCAACGAGTTTTTCCACCAGCTCCTTGAGGCG
>JBGTHR010000091.1:0-3194 GCA_041746095.1 Gammaproteobacteria bacterium
CTCAATCATTTCCAGAGGTATAATCCCCGGATTTTCCAGCCGATGACGGGCGCCAAGCGGAATATACGTTGACTCGTTCTCGGTCAACAGAAAGACCTCATCATTGCGGGTAATTCTGGCGGTGCCACTGACGATAATCCAGTGCTCGGCGCGGTGATGATGCATTTGCAGTGACAGGCTCTCACCTGGATTGACTGTAATACGTTTGACCTGAAATCGCTCGGAAGCATCAATGCCCTCATACGCGCCCCAGGGACGATACACCTTGCGGTGCAATACTGCTTCACTGCGTTTCTCTGCTTTAAGCTTATTCACGATATGCTTGACATCCTGGGCGCGTTCACGTGGAGCGACCAGAATGGCGTCGGCCGTTTCAACGATCACAAGATCCCTGATTCCCAGCGCCGCCACCATGCGGTGACTGGCATGTATATAACAGCCTTCGCAATCATGGCTTAGCACATCGCCAATTTCCACATTATCGGTGTTGCTCTGACTGGCGACATCCCATAGCGAATCCCAGCTGCCTACATCGCTCCAGCCAGCATCCAGCGGTATGACGACTGCGGCATCGGTCTTCTCCATGACGGCATAATCTATGGAATCACTGGGCGAAGTCTTGAATGACTCTTCATCAATTCGAATAAAGTCCAAATCCTTGCTGCGCTTCTTGTGAGATTCCTTGCAGGCGTGATAAATCCCGGCTGCATGAATCTGCAGTTCCTCAAGATAGCGGCTGGCGGTGAACATGAAAATACCGCTGTTCCAGTAGTACGTACCGGCATCCACATATTCCTGCGCCTTGGCGCTATTTGGCTTTTCGACAAAGGCATCCACATTAAATATTGATTGGACAGATTCTGCCGATTCCATGGGAGTGCCTTGTCGTATATACCCATAACCAGTCTCGGCGCGAGTTGGCACAATTCCAAATGTCACCAGCTTGCCGGATGTTGCGGCATGACTGCCCGCCAGCACCGCATGTCGAAACGCATCAATATCATGTATGAGATGATCCGCTGGCAATACCAGCAATATCGCATCACCGTGATTTGCCACTGCCTCAAATGCTGCGACAGTAATTGCCGGAGCGGTATTTCGCGCAACCGGCTCAAGAATAATCCTGCCTTTATCGATGTTCAGTTTGCGTAACTGCTCCGCCGCCATGAATCGGTGCTCGTTATTACACACCACAATCGGCGACTGGAGATCACTCTGACCATTCAGACGCATGAATGTCTGCTGAAACAGACTCAGGTCGCCTGTCAGCGGGATAAACTGTTTAGGATAAAGCTCACGTGACATGGGCCACAGGCGTGCGCCAGATCCTCCTGACATCACGACAGGAATGAGGGGCATTGCGGGTTTATCGGTTTGCATTAAAGTCTGCCTTAATATCACTGTCGCCAGGTTAATTCAGTAAGCCAGCCGGACATTGCGCCCTATGGCCTTCTTTTAAAATTCAGGAGAGCAATTATAAGCAATATCGTCAGCAGTAATGTGACGATGGCGCGGTTTTTCCACCATCCGAATGGCGTCTGACCAGTATATGGCTGAATTACAGCGGTCAGCACATCAGTTTTAAACTGCGGAGAACGCGCGACTATCCGTCCCTGAGCATCTATCACGGCAGAAATACCGGTATTAGTCGATCTCAGGAGAAATCTCCCGGTTTCCAGTGAGCGTAATCTGGCGATCTCAAGGTGCTGGTGGGGCGCCAGAGAGTCGCCAAACCACGCATCATTACTGACATTAATCAGAAATTCGGCCTCGGGAAGGGCATCGGCGGTCTCATTGCCATAGGCATCTTCATAGCAGATAGACACGCCAGCCGGGTGTCCCGCCAGGGTAAGCAACGGCCTGTTGTTACCCGCGCTCAAATCCGACATGGGTATTATGAGCCATCGCTCGATGATCTTCAGCAATCCTCTAAACGGCAAATACTCGCCAAATGGCACAAGATGACGTTTATTATAAAAGTTGACCTGATCAGTCAATGCTATAAGACTGTTATATGTGCGCTTTCCATCCGGATCCAGCATAAACAGGCCGATCAGTAAATCCGTCTTTTCCTGTCTGGCCTTTACAGACAAAGGCTCGAGAAACCAGTCCTTGACCTCGGAGTAATAAGCGGGTATTGCACTTTCAGGCCAGATCACCAGATCGCTTGACCATACCTGTTGTGTCAGCGCGGCATAGCTTTCCAGAGTCTCAATGCGCCTGTCGGCTTGCCATTTCTCGTCCTGAGGGATGTTACCCTGCACCATGCTGATCGTCAGTGATTCATCGCGCGGCTGCACCCACTGAATCCGCCCCAGACTTCCAATAACAAGCCAGATCGCCACAAAAATGCCTATAGAAACCATGCGCAGTTTATTCGACGATATAAAGACTACAACCAGCAACCCGGCGATGGTGACGTTTATCCATGATGCGCCCAGGACTCCGAGCACTGGAATAACATTGGCCACAACGGTGTCCACATGCGCCTGGCCAAACAGCAACCAGGGGAATCCGGTAAACAACCAGCTGCGCAGCCATTCCACCAGTGTCCACATGGCCGGGAAAACGACAACCAGCTTAACAACCTGCGAATTCGGGAAATATCGGGTTACCAAATAGCCGCATAATGACGGATACAGCGCTATCGCCAGGATGAATGCTATTGTGAGGATGGCCGCCAGAATTGCCGGCGCCTGGCCAAACTCATAGATGCTATTAAATACCCAGGAAACACCCAGCCCGAACTGCGCAAGGCCGAACAAAAACCCGTTACGCCAGGCCTGCCGCGGTGTGACTCGCAGCCAGGACCAGAACAACAAAGCTGGGCTCAGTATGGCGAATATACGCCATTCAAAGGGCGCGAATGCCAGTACGCTGACAGCACCGGCAATCAAGGCTAGAGCAGATTTCAACACTATCTGATGGTTTTGCGCATTGAACGCATTCTGCTCCACCGGTTGCGCAGACATATGGATTCTACTATGTGACCTGGTAAAAGCTGATCAGTCCTGCAAAGCACTGGTTTGATCAGAATTTAACACGAGTTCCAGCAGGTAAATCCTGCGGTTATCCGCACGAATAATTTTGAATTCAAATGAATCGATGGTTACGGATTCACCGCGCCTCGGGAGATAGCCCAGCTTGCTCAGCACCATGCCCCCAATCGTGTCAAATTCCTCATCACTATATTG